>DASXGY010000001.1:0-4036 GCA_036488835.1 Acidobacteriaceae bacterium | reverse complement strand
TGGGCAACTGTCGCGCATGGCGAAGATAGCGCCGTCGCTGCGCCGTCCGAGCACCAGCGGAATGCCCAGCAGCATCGCGGTGGTGAGCCGCTTGCCGCGCAGGCGATCGCTGCGCAGAGCAGGGTACCAGTCGTCGTAGATGAGCGTGGTTGCGGGCGCTGCTGCTGACGGGCCGGGCGCGATCTGAATGAGGTCCTTGGCCATGAACTGCGTCTACTATAAGCCGCGCAAGCATGGCGGATCAGGATGCGACAATCGCTGTCGATGGAGCATCCGCCGAGCGAGAGCCGCGTCGCGCAGCGAACGCTGATATGGGTCGTGATCGCACTGTGGCTGCTGCTATATGGCAGTTTCGCGCTGCTGCGGCCGCCGCTGCTGGATGATGCCGACTCGGTGCATGCCGAGGTGGCGCGAGAGATGGTGGCGCGGCACGACTGGGTCACGCTCTACGCGAACGGTATCCGCTATCTCGAGAAGGCGCCGCTGCTCTATTGGAGCATGGCCGCGAGCTTCCGCTGCTTTGGCGTTCACACATGGTCGGCGCGATTGCCGCTTGCACTCTACACGCTGCTGCTGCTCCTCGTGGTCTTCGCCTTGGCGCGACGCTGTTTTCCGGATGCGCTGGCAGGCTTCTATGCTTCGCTCGTCCTGATGACGAGCTTCGGATTGTTCATCTTCACCCGCATTCTGATTCCCGATGCGATGGTCTGCCTGTGGATCGCGGTCGCAATTCTTTGCTTCTGGCGCTCGCTCGCGCAGCCCACGCGTGCGAATGCTGCTGGATTCGCAGTCGCATGCGCCCTGGGCGTGTTGACCAAGGGACTGATCGGGTTGGTGTTTCCGCTGCTGATCGTCACGGTGTATCTGGCGATGACGCGGAACCTTCGGCATCTGCGGCGTTGGCATCCGTTGTTAGGAATGCTGATCTTTTTCGCGATCGCGGCGCCGTGGCATGTGGCGGCGGGGCTGGCGAATCCTGCGCAGGGGCACCCGGCTGCGCTGCCAACGCCGGGGAATGTGCACGGGTGGTACTGGTTCTACTTCGTCAACGAGCACCTGTTGCGATATCTCAACCGTCGCATTCCGCGCGACTACGACACCGTGCCGCTCGCCCTCTTCTGGGGGCTGCTCGTGATCTGGCTGCTGCCGTGGAGCGCGTTCCTAGGCTCGGCGTTGTGCCGCGTGCCGCTGCGGCGCTGGTGGCGAGGCAAACCACTGAACGGGGCAGAGCCGGCGCGGCTGCTGTTCTTCGTGTGGGCAGCGGTGCCGATGGTCTTCTTCAGCTTCTCCACCCGCCAGGAATATTACGTGCTGCCGGCGATGCCCGCGCTCGCGCTGCTCATCGGCGGCTGGTTGGCGCAGGATACGGCTGATAGTGCGCCGCCGCGTATGCGAACAGCTTGGTTGCTGTTCGTAGCCGGCTCGTGCGGGGCTGCTGTTGCACTATTCTTCGCGGTCCACTCGACTTCTCCGACAGGCGATCTGGCGGCCACCCTTAGCAGCAATCCTGGCGACTACGCGTTGTCGTTTGGACACTTTCTCGACCTGAGCACGCGAGCAATGGCGTTCTTCCGCGTGCCGCTGTTGTTGACGGCAGCGGCGCTGCTCGCTGGCACGGGCGGACATCTGCTGTTGCGGCGTGCCGGCCACAGAGATGCCGCGATTGGCACGCTGGCTGGCGGCAGCGTGCTCTTCCTCATCGCGGCGCACATGGCGCTGGTCACCTTCTCGCCGGTGTTGTCGTCGGCCGCGCTGGCGGAGGCAATTCGTCCGCATCTCGTGCCCGAAGATGTTGTTGTGCTGAACGGCGAGTACGAAAGCGGCTCAACGCTAGGGTTCTATCTGCAGCGGCAGGTGCGGATTCTGAACGGCCGCAGCTCGAACCTCTGGTACGGATCGTTCTTTCCCGATGCGCCGGCGATCTTCGATGACGATGCTTCGATCGCCAGACTGTGGAGCGGGCCGCGTCGGGTCTTCCTGCTGACGGATGCGGCCCAGCCCCCGCATTTGCCGGGCACGGTTTATACAGTCGCGGCTTCGGGCGGGAAGGCTGTCCTGTCGAACCGGCCTTGAGCTCGCTTGCTGCAGCGAGTCACAGTGCCCCACCCCTCCCCCCTCCCGGTGCGGGAGAGCGGTCCATAACCGCTATCTTTTCTTCGGCTTAGATGCTCTTCCGGGACCCAAATATATCATTCGAAACCGGTTAGCGCTAAATATATCCAATGAAAGGACTTAGCTATCCCAAAATCCAGTCGAAACAAATCTGTCGACCTGTCGACTTGTAACAGTGTGAGGCTCTATTTCAAGGTTAGCAAATTGGATGGGATAAATCGGCACATTTTGACGGGCATGGATGAGGCGCATCCCATTTTGAAATTTGCCAGGGTAATAATGGCGGTCGGAGGAGACCGTATGAAGCGCTTTGCGGACAAGGTTGCGATCGTCACCGGTGGGAGTTCCGGAATCGGCAAAGCCACTGCGATCGCGTTTGCCAAAGAGGGCGCTGCTGTTGCCATTGCCGCTCGAAGACAGCAACCAGGACTCGAAACGGTGGACGAGATCAAGCGTGCCGGCGGCAATGCGGTTTTTATTCCCACGGATGTCTCGAAATCCGAGGATATCGAACGACTTGTTGCCACGACGGTGGAGAAGTTCGGCCGACTGGATTACGCGTTCAATAATGCCGCCAGAACGGACGAGGTGATCGGACCCATGACCGACCTCACTGAAGAGGATTTCGACAGAACGGTCAGCGTGAACCTCAAGGGTGTGTGGCTTGGAATGAAATACCAGATACGGGAGATGCTGAAGCAGGAGCCGAAGGGCGGTGCGATCGTCAACACGTCTTCTGGAAATGGGTTGGGCGGCTGCCCGCAGGCATCGTTCTACTCCGCCACGAAGGCCGGAATTATCGCTCTGACCAAGTCGGCCGCATGGGAATATGCAAAAGAAGGTATACGCGTCAACGTATTGGTTGCCGGAGCATTTCGCACGCCATTGCTCGAAGGCTCGATGGACCGGGCGGCGGGTGGAGACCCCGAAGCTAGAAAGATGGTTGAGGATCGTTGGACGGCGATGACAGCTTCCGGCAGGATCGGAGATCCGGCCGAGGCCGCCGACGCAGTCCTCTGGCTCTGCTCAGATGCGTCGTCGTACGTGGTCGGTCATTCGCTGATTGTGGACGGCGGTTTGACCGCACTGTGGCGCTGAACGTTCAGGTCCGATGTGCCTTTCCCTTCGGTTCCGTTCATGACGCGCTTATGCGGGTCAGCTTGCCTCTTTTCAAAAGGAAGCGCTCGCCGCGCCAGGTGACGGTGTCGCCGGCGAAGCTCCAGGCCCACAAGAACAGCGCGATGAGGTCGCGGGGCAGGAACAGCAGGAGATCGCGGATGACCTGCGTATCGCCGAGGATGCCGACTCCGACGACGAGCGCGAGGGCTACGCGAACCAGCAGCGCGAGGACGAAGAGGGCGATGCTTTCCAGGCTGAGTCCGCTGGCGATGAGATTGAAAAAGGCCCAGGGCAGTCCGAAGGTGAAGAGCAGGCCGGTGTAGCCCCAGCGGCGCGAGTCGCGAGTAGAGCGGGCCCAGCGCAGTTGATGCTGGAGAAAACCGGCAATGTCGTAGGGTGGCACCCAGGTCTCGACGACTTCCGAAGAAAGCTCAACGGCGTAGCCCGCGGCAACGATGCGCGCGCCGAGTTCGTAGTCGTCGGCGAGGTAGTCAACCAGCGGGGCAAGGCCGCCGCTGCGGTCGAGTGCTTCGCGCGAGACGGCGAGCGTGGAGCCGAGGCCGAAGTGGATGCCACCTTCAATGAAGCGCGCGGTAAGCACCCCGGGAAAGAAATCGGTGGAGATGCCGAGGGCTTCCATGCGCGAGCCGAAGGTGGGCTCCCGGCGCGGCAGGCCGTGGGCGCGGCCGCGATAGGGCGCGGTGACCATGCCGACGGGGTGCTTGTGCTCGGGCGTGAGCGCGAAGCCGGACATAACATTTGCGAGGTAGTGGGGCGAGACGACGATATCGCTGTCGTTGATGAC
>DASXGY010000492.1:0-3939 GCA_036488835.1 Acidobacteriaceae bacterium | reverse complement strand
GGGCTCGATGTACGTCGCGAGCCCCTCTTCCATCCAGTGCTGATCGTCCGGTAATGAGGGGAAAGCCATGTGCACGAGTTCATGCGTGGTGGTCCAATCTTCGGAGAGCTCCTGGGCCGTCGTGTGCTGGCCGAGACGGATGCGGGTGAATCCGGGCCAGCCGCCGACATCGCCCCAGGTGGTTCCATGCACGCCGCCGCTGTTATCTGCAACGGGCACGATAAGGATGCGGGCACGCGGCACGGGAAATCGCCCGTAGTAGGTGACGACGGCATGGGCCGCCATCTCGATGCGCTTCACGATGACGTCGTCGGATAGATCCAATGCTCCGGTTGCGAAGTCCACCTGCAAAGTGGCGCCGCCAATCTGGAGGCGACGCGATGCGCGTGGCGGCCCGTAGCGCCGCGCCGGGTCCCATTGCGCGTGCATGATCGCCGCAGATGCCGCGAGCGATCCCATCATTAGAAGAGTGGTCCGCCGGCTCATGCTGGAGATCATGCTTGTAAGACCACAAAACTGCGCAGAGGTAACAGTATGCGCAATCAGCTCCGCATCTTTGGTCCGCATCTTCGGTCCGCATTAGGGCGTGGTGATGCCGAGTGTACGCAGCCAGGTGGCGGCGAGATCCGGCCAGTGGGTGACGGGAAGTTTGGTCGGGCGCAGGCCGTAGCCGTGGCCGCCGTTCGCGAAGAGGTGCATCTCGGCGGCCACGTTCGCCTGCTTCAGCGCCTCGTAGTAGAGCCACGCGTTCTCAACCTTCGCTGTGTCGTCTTCGGTCTGGATGAGAAAGCTGGGCGGCGTGAGGGCGACCGGCTTTACCTCCGGACGCAGGGTCAGCGGGTCGTCATCCGATTGGAGGTAGCCGGGATAGATGAGCAGAGTGAAATCCGGGCGTGCACTGAGCTTGTCGGCATCGTCGATCGCGGGATAGATGGGGTCGGCGGCATGTGCGCCGAGCACGGCGACGAGATGGCCGCCCGCGGAAAATCCGAGCACGCCGACGCGGTTTGCGTCGAGCTGCCACTGGGATGCATGCTGGCGCACAACGCGCACCGCCCGTTGCGCATCGGCCAGGTCCTGCGTGTACTTGGGGAACGGGCCGGCGTTCGGAACGCGATACTTCACCAGCGCGCAGTTCACGCCGATGCCATTGAGCCAATCGCAGACCTCGGTGCCTTCGAGATCATAGGCAAGAATCTGATAGGCGCCGCCAGGAAAGACGACAACGGTGGCGCCGGTGTTCTTGCCGCTGGGTGCGGGATAGAAGGCGAGCGTTGGCTTCGAAACAAAGCCGATGCGGGCGACACGCTTGCCTGCGATCATGGTGTCGGTGGGTTTGGTAGTGTCGTGCTCCTGCTGGCCCGCAGCGACGTTCGGTGCGCCAGGCGGCGTCGATGGCCACAGCGACATGGTGGTCTGCGAAGACGCGGGTACGACGAGGGCGAGCGCGAATACGAACGAGAGGACGAGGATGCGCACGCGATGAGTGTACCCGGACTGGCCGTCCGGGGCGATCGCGCCTTTGGCGCGACTTGCTGGGTTCGCTCCGTTGTCGCTCACGCCAAGCGGTGTGGACTAACTGCGCCCACACGGGCGGCCGATCAAAGACTCGCATTCAGTATTCGAGATAGGCGGAGCGGCGCTGGATGAAGGCTTCCAGTTCCAGACGCCAATCCCCCGCGATGCGCTGTGGATCTTCACCGGAGCGCAGCGCGTCGAGCACGGACCTGCTCACCAGCAGGCGATCGATCTGGTCGAGCTTGTAGTTATTGGGATAGAGCTTCCAGAGCACGGCTGCGATCTCCAGGCCAAGCCCGGGCCCATCGATTGCGTTGCGGTCCATCGCCATGAGTGACACGCCATGGCAGAGCTGGCCTGCGTAGGGATACGGCGCCGCGGGCGTGAAGTCGACAGGCACAAATCGCACGCCGGGCAGCAGGCGGGCGTTCAGGGTGCGCGCGAAGATTCTGCTATCGATCCAGGGCGCGCCGAGCAGCTCAAATGGCGTGTCGGTGCCGCGGCCGACGGAGATGTTGCTGGTCTCGATGAGGCCGATGCCGGTGTAGAGTTCGGCGGCGCGCTCGCTGCGCAGGTTGGGCGAGGGATTGGTCCAGGTGAGCCCGGTGGAGTCGAACCAGTCGCCACGCTCCCAGCCCTGCATCTTCACCACGGTGAGCGCGGCGTTCAGGTGGCGCTCGCCGTTGAAGTAGCGCGCGAGCTCGCCGAAGGTCATGCCGTGGCGCACAGGCAACGGCATGTAGTTGGTGTAGCTATCGCGACCGATCTCCGAGACGGGGCCCTGCACGAAGGAACCGGTAACGGGATCGGGACGATCGAGCACGACGACATCGATATTTGCTTTGGCAGCAGCTTCGAGGAAGTAGCCCATCGCGGCTTCGTAGGTCCAGTAACGAACACCTGCGTCCTGCAGATCGATGACGACTGCATCGAGGTTGCGCAGCGATTCAGGCGACGGCCGCCGTTGCGCATCGCTGGCACCGTAAAGACTAACGACCGGCAGGCCTGTCGCAGTGTCGGTTGCATTTTCGATGTTGGGCTGATCCTGTGCACCCTGGATGCCATGTTCGGGACTGAAGATCGTCGCGAGTGTGAGGCCCGGGTCTGCGGCATGCGCATCCTGTGCAAGCACGTCGATGGTGCGGCGTCCCTCCCGGTCCAGCCCGGTCTGATTGGTGAGCAGACCCATACGCAAATGGCCGCCATGCTTCTTTGCGAGAGCTTGCAGGGTGAGGAACTTCTCCGACTCGAGGACATCGATGCCAGTCAACACATCGCCATTGCGCGCGGTCCAGCGGCGCGCGCCGGTGAGCGACTCGTTGTAGCCGGTGAGCTGAGTGAGTTGGCCGTTCTCCTCGGTCCGGATACCGACAGCCTGCGCGGCAGCATCCGCAATACGGGAGCGCAGTGCGACGGTATGGCCATGGCCGTCAGGGTGCACCGCGTTGGTGAGGATGACGACATAGGTGTCGCTCTGCGGATCCATCCAGAGCGAGGTGCCGGTGAAGCCGGTGTGGCCGAAGGAGCCGACAGGAAAGAGCGTGCCACGATTGCTGGAGAATGCGGAGTCGATATCCCAGCCAAATCCGCGCAGGGCGGTGCCGGTGGCAGGCTGTTCGGGCTCCGTCATTTTGGCGAGGGTGAGCTGGTTCACCGGAAAGTTGCTGGGGCGCCCGGCAAGCCGGTCGAGCAGCGCCTGGGCGAAGGTGGACACGTCTGCAGCAGTGCTGAAGAAGCCGGCATGACCGGCGACGCCTTCCATGCGGCGCGCGGTGGGGTCGTGCACAACACCGCGCAGCATCGTGCCCGTGTTCGTAGTGGATAAGGTGCCATCTGCAGTGACGTATTGAGTGGGCGCGATGCGGCTGCGCTTCTCCGCCGGCGGCAGATAGCCGGAATCGGTGAGGCCGAGCGGTGCAACGATGTTGCGCTGCGCATAGACCTCCAGCGGAAGGCCGGAGACGCGCTCCACCAGCGCGCCGAGCGCGATGAAGTTCTCATCGCTGTAGCGGAAGACCACACCGGGCGGCGTGATGGGCGCAGATTCGAAGAGGCGACGCAGACCCTCCTCGCGGCCGTGCCAGGGTCCGGTGAGATCGAGGTCTGGCGCGAGGCCGGAGTAGTGGGTGAGGCACTGGCGGATGGTGATGTCCTGCTTGCCATTGGCGCCGAACTCGCCCAGGTAATGAGCGACGGGATCGTCGATGCGGATCTTGCCCTGCTCGTAGAGCTGCATCACGGCAGTGGCGGTGACCAGGTCCTTGGTGAGCGAGGCCATGTCGAAGATGGTGTCCTCGGTCATGGCTTCGCGGGTGGGCTCGAGCGAGCGCATTCCGTAGACGTGATGGAAGACGATATGGCCGTCATGGCCAATGACAACTACGGCGCCGGGAATTTCATTGTGCGCGACTGCGTCGTTGA
>DASXGY010000464.1:0-3812 GCA_036488835.1 Acidobacteriaceae bacterium | reverse complement strand
TGCCGTCTTTACAATAGGACGGGTGTACCCATTTGCCGCCAGCTGTTCCAGGAGAAGAATGTACGTGAAACACAGGCTCGGAGCCTGGTTGATGACGGGAGTGCTCCTGGGAGTGCTTGCGGCAGCCTCATCGCTTGGCCTGCACGCGCAGAACACGGCCCCGTTCGATCTGAACGGGCCGCGCATCGACATGCGCGTGACCCGGGGCGGCAAGACATTGCCGATCGCCGAGGTACCGAACCTGCAGCCGGGTGACAAGGTATGGGTGCATCCGGAGCTGCCCGCGTCGCAGTCGGCGCATTATCTGCTGGTGGTGGCGTTTCTGCGCGGCTCGACCAATCCGCCGCCGGAAAACTGGTTTCTGAAGGAAGAGACTTGGGATAAGAAAGTAGCAAACGAAGGCATCCACTTTACGGTGCCGGCGGACGCACAGCAGACGCTACTCTTCCTGGCGCCGGAGACAGGCGGCGACTTCAAGACGCTGCGCAATGCGGTACGAGGCCGCCCGGGGTCGTTCGTGCGCGCGTCGCAGGACCTGAACCAGGCCAGCCTGGACCGCTCGCGTGTGCAGACCTATCTCGGCAGCGTGCGCGATGTCTCGCAGACGGATCCCAGCTCGCTCGAGGCCACGTCGAAGCTGCTGGCGCGCAGCCTGTCCTTGAAGGTGAAGCAGGATTGCTTCGAGCTGCCGACGACGGAGCAGGAGCAGTGCCTGACGCAGAACAGCGAATCGCTGGTGATGAACGATGGGCACGAGTCGATGGTGTCGGCGCTGACCAGCGGGCCGGGGAGCGATCTGGCGCAACAACTCTCGTACGCGCCGACCGCAGGGTCGGGCTACTACAGCGCATATGTCGGCGCGGTGATAGACGTGGCAAAGCTGCTGGAAAGCCTCCACACGGCGGAGTACCAGTACATCCCGGCGCTCACCTTTCCCAAAGAGGACGCGTTGGATCTGAAGCTGAACAATCCGCCGTCGTTTCATAATCCGAAGTCGGTGATTGTGGTGGCGCTGCCCGCGGTGGAGACGGCGCAACTGCCTCCGTTGCACGCAATCGATGCGAAGGATGTGGGCTGCCTGCAGGGGCCAAGCGTGGTGCTGCCGGTGGAGGGTGCGCCGCTGGTGTACTCGACCAGCCTGGCGCACAGTTTGGCGCTGCATGTGGAGGGCAAGTCGGGACGAGGGATTGACCTGCCGGTGCGCGCAGTTGCAGCGAAGGGCGGCCTGGTGGTGGACGCGTCGGCGGTTCCGGACGCAAAGCTGGATCCGCATGTGGTGGGCAAGATTGTGGGCATGTGGGGCTTTGACCGCCTGGATGGGCCGTCGTTCAACCTGAACGTGCCGCATCCGACGACGTGGCGATTGGACAAGGCGGACGCGAACTCGCTGGTGGTGGGCCGGGTGGATGATGTGCGGCTGCACGGCAATGGCGCGGCTTGCGTGGCGGAGATTCAACTGCGCGATTCAACCGGGAAAGAGACCAAGGCCGAGTTCAAGATGGTGAAGCCGGATGAGCTGGAAGTGAAGGTGCCGATGACCAGCGCGCCCAGCGGGAATGCGGGCCTGCTGGTGCGCCAGCGCGGACTGGAGTCACCGGACCAGGTGGCGATCCAGGCCTATGCGCAACCGGGACACCTGGATGCACTGCAGTTCCATGCAGGGGATAGCACGGCATCGCTGGTGGGCACGCGGCTGGACGAAGTGGCTTCAGTGGAATTGAAGGATGTGCAGTTCAAGCCGGGAGCGCTGACGCATTCCGGCGACAAGGACACGCTGACGCTGAACGCGGTTGATGCCAAGGCCGCGGCGGCGCTGCCCGCGAACCTGCGCGCGACGGCGCACGTGCAACTGAAGGATGGGCGCACGATGGAGCTGGAGAACACGGTGAGCGAGCATCGGCCGCATGTGATGCTGGCGAGCAAGAGCGTGGACGCCGCGCCGGACGCGAGCAACCTGGTGCACCTGGTGGATCCGAACGAGCTCCCCGTGGGGGGCAAGGTCAGCTTTGTGCTGAAGACGGTGGCATTGCCGGGCTTTACACGCGGAGACAAGGTGGAGGTGCAGTCGGACGATCAGACGCTGCATACGACTCTCGGCGTGAGCGATGGCGGCCTGGTGCTGCAGGACAACAGCACCATTCTGGGCAGCTTCGATCCGTTGAAGAGCTTTGGGCCGTCCGCATTCGGCAAGCTACAACTGCGCGCCATCGATGCCAGCGGCGCACCGGGCGACTGGATTCCCCTGGGCACGCTGGTGCGCGTGCCGGTGATTGCGTCCGTGAAATGCGCGCGCGCAACGCACGCGGCAGCAGCCGCTGCAGCCGCGGCCGCGACACGGGCTGCCGATGCGAGCGACGCGCCCGCCACTACAGCAGCCAGCGGACCACCGCCGCCGGTCAACGATACGACCACACCGGCAGCCAACGATCCGAATGTGCAGTGCACCTTGAACGGCAGCTCGCTGTTCCTGATCGATTCGATCTCGTCCGATCCGCAGTTCACCCACAGCGTGTCGGTGCCGGATGGATACACGAATCCCACGCTGGCGGTGCCGCGCCCCAGCAGCGGCGAGCTGTATCTGCACCTGCGCGACGATCCAACGATTGCGAACACGATCGCGGTGCCGGCGAACGCTGCCACGTTGAGCAGGATCAACGCCGGCGGCGTGACTGCGACGGCGGCGACAGCGCGGGCACATACGGACGGCGACGAACGCTAGTAGCGTCAGTGAGCCGGCGCGGGCTTGATGCTGCGGTGGTATCCACTTCCGTATGCGTAAATGGGACAGCCAATTTCGGCGGCAACGCTAGTCGATGTGAGCGGTGATGTGAGCGGCCGGATTCGCACACGTTTTTCCCTGGCGGCGATTTGTGGCATCTTGGGAGACCGATGGC
This sequence comes from Acidobacteriaceae bacterium, assembly GCA_036488835.1. Taxonomy (GTDB): domain Bacteria; phylum Acidobacteriota; class Terriglobia; order Terriglobales; family Acidobacteriaceae; genus KBS-83. Next base: position 918 of record DASXGY010000464.1, on the reverse strand, counting down.
TCTCCCACGTTTTGCGCGCTCTGTATTCTTCCCTGCTCTGCTGCTGATCACCCTTTCCGCTTCCGCCGAGGTGCGCTTGCCCAAGCTGTGGAGCGACCACGCTGTGATCCAGCGCGATCGCCCGATCCACGTGTGGGGATGGGCCGACGCGGGCCGGCGCGTGACGGCCACGTTACAACAGACAAATGGCGGCGCGGAGGAGACGGGGAGCGCGGTAACGGATTCGCTGGGACACTGGAGCGTGTATCTCGCACCACGGCCAGCGGGCGGCGGCGCGTACACGCTGACCATCGGCGATGGACAGATGGGTGGGAGCGCGGTCGTGGTCCGCGATCTGCTGATGGGCGATGTGTGGCTGGCGAGCGGGCAATCGAATATGGAACTGCCGCTGCTCGGTTTTCCCGGCTCGGCGGTGTTGAAGAATGGGCCGGAAGAGATCAAGGCGGCAAACCATCCGGAGATACGGCTGATGCATGAGGCGAAGCGCTTCTCGTATTTCCCGCTGCAGGATCAGGACGCGACGTGGCAGATCTGCACGCCGGAGACCGCGGCTACCTTCAGCGCGGTGGCGTACTTCTTCGCACGCGAGATCCAGCATGACCAGAAGGTGCCGATCGGCCTGGTAGAGGCCGATTGGGGCGGCACACCGGCGGAGTCGTGGACGAGCCTGGACACGCTGGGCAGCGATGCGGCGCTGATGCCGGTATTCGCGGAACGCGCGGCGGATATGGATAAGCAAGCGGATGCTGAAGTGATCAAAGCGAGATACGCACAGGAGGACGCGGAGGCGAAGGCGCAAGGGCGCAAACCGGAGGAGCATCCGTGGCAGCCGCCGGTAGAGCCGTGGGCAGCGAGTTCGCTCTACAACGGGATGATTGCGCCGGTGACCCCGCTGGCGATTCGCGGCGTGATCTGGTA
>DASXGY010000445.1:0-4506 GCA_036488835.1 Acidobacteriaceae bacterium | reverse complement strand
ACCGTATCCAGGGGCGGAGCCTGGTAGTAGCGTGAATAGGACCCGCGCAATACCCAGCCGAGCCGCGGCAGGGTGATCGCCGTCCCTGCACGCGGATCCCATGCATGCTCGCTGAAGCTGCCATCGAAGTAGGTGAAGCGCAACCCGCCATTCAGCGCCCACCTGGGCGTTACCTTCCACTGCTCATCCACGAACGCCGCATCCACCTGCCCGTTGGGCGCAACGCTTTGGCGAAACGGTGTGACGCTGTTGTCGGTCGACGTCACCGAAAACGTGGTCTCGTCCTGCTGCGCAAAGGCGTAAACACCCGCGCGGAAATTGCTCGGACCCTTCACCTCCGAGAAGACGGTCTGTCCGCCTTCGTAATACGAGATGCGGTCGTCCGTCGTGCTCAGCGGATCGGTCGCCCCGCCCACGTACGCAGCGCGATTGACATGGAAGAGCGGCGAAGCCGTCAGCAGCGTGCCCGGCCCGAAGGAGTGCGTCCACGAGCCGATCGCAAAGCCATCCTGTTCGCGATCCCGGTCGCGTATGCCTGCGGCTTGTTGATCGGGATCGTTCGGCACCTGGTAGAAATCGCCGCGGAAGCCGCCATCGAAGCGAAACTGATCCCGCGCTGTCTTGTTGAAGATCAGCGACGTGAAGCCTCCGCCGCCAGCGCCCATGTTGTGCAGGTTCTGCTGTGTAGGCGGAGCCAGCGCGTAGTCAGTGCGGTTGCCGTTCCCGCTCAGGTACCATGCGAAGCGCTCGGAGTGATCGCCCAGGCTGATCTGATCGTTGGTCGCGTTGTACGTTCCGTAGCTGGCAACCAGCTCACCCTGGCGATCGCGCTCAAAGCCGGTGCGCGTCGCGACGTTGAAGACGCCGTAGGTGCGGTCGCCGTAGTCCGCGCTGTAGCCGCCGGTGCTCGCCTCCAGGTAGTCAATGTCCTTGGGGTCGAACTGCGGCCCAACGTTCGTAGCAATGTTTGTATTGGGCAAGGGCACACCGTCGATGGCCCAGGTGACCTGATGGCCGCCGCGAACGTGGAGCTGATCGTGCACGATGTAGGCGCCGGGGACGAACTGGGTGATGACCCGCAGGCTATTGCTCTGATCCATGCCGGCGTAGCTCTCGATCTGCTGCCGCGCGATCGTCGTTTCAGTGGCAGGGGTCACCGTCTGCAGCGAAGCTTCCTGACCGGTAACCTGCACAGTTTCGTGCGGGCCGGCAGGAGCAAGCTCAAAGTGAAGCACGGGCGCGCTTCCACTGCGCACCAGCAACGATTGTTGCTGCGCTGAGAAGCCTGCGGCAGTAACGGTCACACTGTACTCGCCAAGCGGCAGCGCGTTGATCTCAAAAGCGCCAGCCGCATCGCTCGTGAGCTTCGCACGATACTGCGACGCGACCGCGGCGACCTGCACCTCGGCGCCGGTGATCGGTCGATGCGATGGATCGTGCACCACACCGCGCACCGTCGCCAGCACAGTTGCGCCGGCACTCTGGGTTATGCACATCACGGCGCACACTAGCGCCAATACAGGCGCCACTCGCCCTTCTCTTCCTTGCCACACGGCTCTCTCCAATCGGATATCTCGCTGTTCGTGTGCGCACAGATAGACGCTGCCGGCAAGAGGCAGGCAAAGCAGACTATCAGCGCAAAGTACGGGTCAGGAGATGGAAGGAGGCGCGCGCGATCCGGGCAGACCGGCGAGAAACGCCGACAACGCGGCGTGCTCCGCGGAGAGTGTTGCGACCGCCCGCGAAGTGCGGCCCAGGCCCGGCGGCACAGCCGGCAAATACGGCGCCAGCAAAATCGCCGCGTGCGTCAGATTTGTAAACGGGCAGGCTTCTCCACGCCAGGCAGGACCGCTGCTCTGGCCGGTTGTCGCCATGCAATGATGCGCACCGTGGATGCGGCAGCAGGCCGGCAGCAGCACCTGCGGCCGCGCCAGGTCCAGTGCCGTAGCGCCTGGAACCAGCAGCAGCATCCAGTACATCAACAGGTTGGCGATCAGGCGCTGCACCTTTGCAGTTTAGAACATCTCTCGTTGCCCTGACTTATCTCTCTGCACGAATTGCAATGTCCCTCGGCGCAAACGGTGCCGGCAGTCTGTGGCCATTACACTGAAGAGCGTGATGGGACTCCGCGGAACGGGACTGACGGTCGCCATGCGCGAATTGCTGGACCGGGGCGGCCTCATCCTGACCGCGAACGCACGCGCCGCACGCGCGCTGCACCTCCGCTATGCGGAGGACAGGCAGGCCGAGCACGCAATGGCGTGGCCGACGCCGCAGATACTCGACCTGCATGCGTGGCTGACAGAACAGTGGAATGCTCTGCTCCTGACGGGAACCGAAGACCGCCTGCTGCTGAACCACGTGCAGGAGCAGGCTCTATGGCAGCGAATCATCCGGCCGCTAATGACGAAATTTTCGCTCATCGAACCCGCCCAGATGGCGACGCTGGCGCAGCAGGCCTATTCGCTGCTTGCGGCATACAGCGCACTCGGACGGCTGAACGACACGATCTGGATGGCAGAGCCGTATGCCGAGCCGGAGGTCTTCCGCCAATGGGCACGCAACTTTCAGCAGGAGTGCAAACGTCGTCGCTGGTTGCCCCAATGCGAGCTCATGGAGGCGGTGTCCTACGCTCTGCGCTGGGGCTCCCTCATGCCGTCACCGGAGATCGGATGGCTGGGATTCGATCGCGCAACTCCCGCCGAAGAGACCTTGCAAGCCGCACTGGCAGCGCGAGGCGCGAAGCAACAGGTGCTTACCTGGGAGATGGAACAGATTGCCCCGCCGACCCTCTACGCCGCGCAGAGCGAGAGGGATGAGACAGCAGCGTGCGTGTCGTGGGTACGAGCGCGACTGGCGTCTGCCCCCCAGGCACGGATCGGCGTCCTCATGCCCGATCTGGCGAGCCGCCGGGCGCAGTTGGAGCGTGATCTCTATAGCCTGCTGAGTCCGCAGCAGTTTCCCATCACCGCCGGCGCATCGCCGGCCCTTCACTTCGAGTTCTCGCTCGGCCAGCCGCTCGCGCAGGTGCCGCTGGTGCACGCGGCTCTCCTGCTTTTGCGCTGGCTGCGTAAGCCGCTGGCCCAGCAGGAAGTCTCCTGGCTGCTCCTCTCCAGCACACTTGGCGCGGCGCAAGGCGACCCAGCCCGAGACGCGCTGGCGCACCTGGATACGAAGCTGCGCAACACTACCTGTGCGCCACCGGAGATGACACTGGAAGCTCTGCTGCGCTGGCCGCAAGGTGGTGCCCCGGCCGTCAACGTACTGTTTCGCGATCTGGGTGCAATGCTCGAAGAGCATCGCCGCGTCTCGCGCCGCTCTGCCGCTGCAGGCGAATGGGTGCGCCGCGTCGGCAATCACTTGCGCGTGGCGCGGTGGGGCGAGCGCTCCGACGCCTCCAGTCTGCAGTTTCAGGCTCGCCAGGCATGGAACAGGCTGCTCGACAGCGTGGCCTCGCTCGATTTCGCGAACGAACCTCTCGACTTCGAAGCTTTCCTTAAGACGTTGGAACGCACCGCGCACGAGACCATCTTCGCGCCCGAGTCGCAGGATGCACCGGTGCAGGTGATGGGTGTCTATGCCGCCTCCGGTCAGTCATTCGAAGCTGTGTGGTTTCTAGGGGCGACTGACAGCGCGTGGGCCGCCTCCGGACGGCAGAACCCCCTGTTGCCCATCGCACTGCAGCGTGAGTTCGGCATGCCGCACACGTCTGCGGCAGAAGACACTGCGCTGGCTCACCGCGCCATGGAACGTATTGCTGAAAGCTGCGGCGAGGCCATCTATTCCTATGCGCAGATGTCCGGCGATGCGATGGAGCGCCCTTCGCCACTGGTGAGCAGCTTCGTTCCGGCAGAGATCGCGATGGCACGCGAGACACCTCGTGCGATGCAGCTTGAGACGGTCCCCGACGACGCCTGGATTCCGATATCCCATACCGGCGCCGCGTCCGGCGGCCAGATGCCGCTGCAGCGTCAGGCCAACTGCCCGTTCCAGGCATTCACCTTTCACCGTCTGCGTGTGCGCGAGCTGTCCATCGCCGGTCGCGGACTCTCGCCCGGCGAGCGTGGCACGCTAATTCACAGGGTGCTGGAAGGTGTCTGGTCACGCGATATTGGCGGCCAGGCTCATCTCACCAGCCACGCGGACCTGCTCAATGCCACGCAGGCAGGGACGCTTCGGCCGCTGGTCGCCCAGCATACCGCCGCAGCCATTCGGTCGATGCACACGGAACGCGGAGACCGCTGGCAGCGCGCGTACCTGAAAGCCGAAGAAGAGCGAGCCATGGATCTGGTGATGGATTGGCTTGAGCTGGAGTCCGGCCGCCAGCCCTTTCAGATCGTCGCGGCGGAGAAGAAGATCGACATCTTCGTCGGCGACCTCGCGCTCCGCGTGCGTGCCGATCGTATCGATAGAGTCGCGGGCGGCGAGCTGCTTATTGACTACAAGACCGGCGAGGTCTCCACCTCAAGCTGGGAGGGTCCGCGGCCGGAGCAGCCGCAGTTGCCG
>DASXGY010000441.1:0-4560 GCA_036488835.1 Acidobacteriaceae bacterium | reverse complement strand
CCCGCGAACGCCGATCACCACGTCGATTCCCGCCGCCACGGCGGCCTCGCCGCATTCGCGGTGCAGTTGCGCTGCTCGCGTGCCCAGCTCCAGCATCTCGCCCGCCACCACGATATGGCGCCCGGCCGGAACTGCCGCCAGGGTGCGGATCATGGACTCCAGCGCCTCCGGATTCGAGTTGTAGCAATCGTTGATGATGGTGGCGCCATGCCAGTCGATGAGCTCGCCGCGCTTGTCCTCGGGCTTGAGCGAGCCAATGGCCTCGACGCAGCGTGCCAGGGAAATGCCCGCCTGCCGTCCCACCGCGATAGCCGCCAGCGCATTGGCGACATTGTGCCGTCCCAGCAGCGCCAGGTGGACGGATGCAGATTCGCCATCACCCACGACCACGCGAAACCTCGATCCGGCCGGCCCCAGCTCCTCGATCTCCTCGGCACGGACATCTGCAACCGCCGCAGCGACAGATTTCGTGGCGTAGTAGACAGCGCGCCCCGGAAAGTCGCGCCCGAACTGTGACACGTATGCATCATCCGCGTTGAGAAACGCGACGGCACGCTCCCGCGCCTGCGGCGAGAGCCCAGCCACCAGCTCGTACTTTGCGCGAGCCACTCCGGCGATGCCGTCCTCAAACCCCTCAGCATGCGCATTGCCCACGTTGGTCACCACGCCCCAGTCGGGCGAGGCGATATGGCACAGCGCTGCTATTTCGCCCGCGGCAGACATCCCCATCTCCACGACGGCGACCTCGTCTTTCGGCGAAAGCTTCAGCAGCTGTAGCGGCAGACCGAAGTGGTTGTTCAGGTTTCCCTTCGACTTCAACACGCGAAACTGTGCCCCCAGGACGGTTGCAATGGCTTCCTTGGTCGTTGTTTTTCCCGCCGAGCCGGTCACCGCCACAACCCGCTTACCCCAATGGCGGCGAACGGCTGCAGCCAGCGTCTGCAATGCAACCAGCGGGTTTCCTTTCGATTCGGGCACCAGCAGCAGCGGATGCGCGTGTCCCTCGGGCAGCAGATCGCGTGCCTTTGACGAAGCCACCACCGCCGCGCAGGCACCCTTGCTCAACGCGTCAGCCACAAAATCATGGGCATCGAAGCGCTCGCCGCGGATGGCGAAGAACAGATCGCCGGGCGCGAGGGTACGCGTATCAATCGAATATCCCGTGGCTGCCACCGGAGCGACGCCATGGGGCATCGCAAGCTGCGCGCCTGTCCACTCCGCGACCTGCTCCAGCGACAGTTTCATGACCTTCCTTTCAGCCACGCCAGCGCTTCACGCGCCACCGCAACATCGTCAAATGGCAGCACCTGCTTGCCGATGGTCTGCGTCTTCTCGTGGCCCTTGCCTGCGATCACGACTATGTCGCCGGCACGCGCCTTGGTCATAGCCAGCGCAATCGCCTTGGCACGATCCGGTTCCACTTCGACTGTAGCCGCCAATCCGGCTGTGCCGGGAAGTATCTCATCGATGATGGCGCGCGGGTCTTCCGAACGCGGATTGTCCGAGGTGACGATGACGATCTCGCTCGCCTCCGCCGCGGCGCGGCCCATGCGTGGACGCTTGCTGCGGTCACGATCCCCGCCGCAGCCGAAGACGGTAAGGACGCGGCCATCTTTTTCGCTGTCACGCTTTTCAGAAACCAGATCACGCGCCAACGCCAGCACATTGCGCAATGCGTCGTCGGTATGCGCGTAGTCCACCACCACAGTAAACGGTTGCCCCGCATCCACGGCTTCGAAGCGGCCGGGGACGGCGTGCAACTTCGGAGCAGCCTTGGCGATCTGCGCCAGAGACAGGCCCCGCGCGATCGCCGCGGCGCTTGCCGCGAGTAGATTCAGCACATTCACACGTCCGGTCAGCACAACCTCTATCGGGGCCTCGCCTTGCGGAGTCACCAGGATGAAGCGCATACCATTCGGCCGCATAACAATATCGCGCGCGTGGAAGTCGCCGCGCTCCTCGCCATAGCTCCAGATCGCTGAGCCAGCCACCTGCGCTGTCTCGACCAGGGCAGCTTGTGTGTCATCCTCCGCATTCAGCACGGCCACGCGCGGTGCAGCCGCTTGCGACCCGTCGAAGAGCTTTCGCTTGGCCGCAAAATACGCTTCCATGGTGCCGTGATAGTCGAGGTGATCCTGCGTGAGGTTGGTGAAGATCGCGACATCGTACGGCACGCCCCACACCCGGCCCTGATCGAGCGCATGCGACGAGACCTCCATCACGCCTTCCGTCACGCCGCGCGCGACACCCTCGGCCAGCAACGCCAGCAGGTCGCGCGACTCCGGCGTGGTGTGCGGCGCGGGACGCACCTCGCCCGCAATACGGTACTCGATGGTGCCGACCAGCGCGGTTGAGCGGCCGGCCGCCCGCAGCAACTGCTCCAGCAGATACGCCGTCGTCGTCTTGCCATTGGTGCCGGTAACGCCGCTGAGCCGAATCGTCTGCTCGGGATGGCCGAGGACATTCGCCGCAATGATCGCGAGCGCACGGCGCCCATGCGGCACCTCGGCCAGCGCAACGTCCAGCGGCCCGTTCGCTGCGGCATCGTAGGCGGCGGCGGAATCGGTGACGACAGCGACAGCGCCCCGAGCGACAGCCTGCTCGATATAGCGGTTGCCGTCCGTCGACTCGCCACGCATCGCGACGAACAGCGAGCCGGGCTGCACACGGCGCGAGTCGTACTCCACGCCGCTGACGGCCACATCGTCACCGATGCGCCGCAGCACATCGGCGCCGCGCAATGCTTCGTTCAGGGTCACAGGGGTGGGCATCAAGGTGGAATCTTATCGTGCAAGCCGCACCTTTGCGCTAACGCGCGAATCGTACCTTTGCGCTAGCCCGCGAATCGGACCTTTGCGCTAACGCGCAAAACGGACAATGATCTCCGTGCCCATGGGCACCAGCGTGCCTGCCGCCGGAGCCTGATCGCGCGCCAACCCGTTGCCAAGCAACTGCACTGCGAGCCCGGCCGTTCCCGCCCGCTCCACCACCTGCCGCACCGACGCGCCGGCAAAGGACGGCACAGACACTCGATGCTTGGCGTCCGTCACCAGCGTGCCGCTCTCCGGTTTGGCCGCGGGCAAGCTTTGTTGACTGTCAGCAGCCGGTGCGCGCGGCGATGCGGGCTGCGTTACATCATGCAGTCCGGCGTTATCTGTGTTGCCGGCCACATCGGTCGGCGGGGGCGCGACGGGCGCCGTGGTGGACACACCGTGCGACTCACCATCGGAGGAGACCGCGGCAACCTGCGGAGCATCCCCAGCGCGCAGCGGATCGTCAGCCGGAAGATTGTTCACCTCGGCAAACAGCGCCTGCAGATCGCCGTTGTTTTCAGACGGTCCATCCTCGGCGATGTCCACCGGCGGAGTTGTAGGCTGCGCCTGCATGGGCTCATCGTGCGGCACGCCCATATACTCCAACACCTCCTGGGCGACTTCCTTGAAAATTGGCGCGGAAACCGCGGTGCCATACTGGGCGCCATTCGGCGAGTCGATGATGATGGCCACGCTGATTGCTGGGTTGTTCACCGGTGCGAAGCCGGCAAACGAAGCGACGTGCTTGGTATGCGAATAAGTATGGGTTATCGGATCGATCTTCTGCGCAGTGCCCGTCTTGCCGGCGGCGGAGTAGCCGTCTAGCGCCGCAGGGCGGCCGCTGCCTTGCAGCACCACGCCTTCCATCATCTTGCGCATCTTGGCCGACGTCAGCGGCGAAATGACGCGATGCGCCCCGCTCGGCAGCGGATCGGGCAACTCCTGTTCCGGATGAAAGGGGAGTGGTTTCATCGGCTCGCCCGCCCTCAATTGCTTTGAATTCTCCAGCAGGATGCTCGGCGGCAGGTATATCCCGCCATTGCCGATGGTCGACACCATCGTAACCAACTGGATCGGCGTTACGGCAATCTCATGCCCGATGGCCAGGTAGCCGATGCTGGTCGCGTTCCAGCGCTGCACAGGACGCAGCAAACCACGCGTCTCGCTGGGCAACTGGATGCCGCTGCGCGACCCGAATCCGAATGCCTTGATATAGGAGTAGAACCGATCCGGTCCCAGCTTTAACGCCGTCTTCACCGCCGCCACGTCACTCGACTTTTCGAGCGCGCGCTCTATCGTCACGCGCCCCAGTCCGCGGTCGGAGATGTCGTCGTGAATGGTGCGGCCGAAGAGCGTGATCTGCCCGCCCTGGCAGTCGACCATATCGGTCGGCTCAACTCCGGCCGCATCCAGCGCAGCCGAGTACGTGACCAGCTTGAAGGTCGAACCGGGCTCATAGACATCGCTGATCGCGTGATCGCGCAGCAGGTTCGTTGTCGCGTGGCGGAAGTCATTGGGGTTGTATGTAGGCCGGATCGCAAGCGCCAATATCTGACCGGTGTGCGTGTCCTGGACGACGATCGTACCGTTCACCGGATGGTACTTCTCCATCGCATGATCCAGCGCGCGCTCCGCCATGAACTGGATGTTCTCGTCGATGGTGAGCATCAGGTTGTCTCCCGGCTGCGGCTCGCGCGCTTCGCTGCCCAGCACGTGCCGCTTGGCGTCCAGCGCCGTCAGCATGTGT
>DASXGY010000350.1:0-7885 GCA_036488835.1 Acidobacteriaceae bacterium | reverse complement strand
ATGTTTATCAGATTTTGTCGCCCATGGTTCGTCATCAGAATTTAACGAAGTGCCCTGATGCCTGGGGGTAAGATGGCTCGCCGAGCGCAGGAGATCCCATGCCTACAACCCCTGAAACGTTCCACTTTGAAGTGGAAAGTTCTAAAGACGCGAATGATTGGAAGCTCACGACGATCACATGTCATGGCAGGCTGGTGAGCGATACCGCAGAGCAGCTCAAGGAAGTGGTCAAGCCTCTGATCTCCGAGGGCGGCCACATCGTGATTGATTTCGCCGATTTGAACGCCCTGGACAGCCTCGGTCTGGGAGCGCTGGTTGGCCTGAAGGTCTCGGCGATCAACAAGGGCATGTGCAAGCTCGAACTCGTCAACTTGTCGCCCCGCGTGCGTGAGTTGCTCAAGCTCACTCACCTGACGGAGTTGTTCTCGCGGTAAATTAGCCGCCGCACTGAATACTCAGGCGCGGGCGGCTAATTTCAGCGCCGCTTCGAGGGAAGGGTCGCGCGGTATGGACCCAGCCTGCTTCTTTTCAAAGCTGATGCACTCCTGCTCCAGCTCACTGGCGACTTCGCGCGAGTAGATGAGGAAGTGATGCGCGGAGAGCAGGACCATGAAGCCGAGCCAGAGCTTGGCGGGCTGGCGTCCGAATTTCGCGATGAGCTGGTAAAGGAATTTCCAGTATTCCTGCTTGTACGGCGAGCGCATTCCCTGCCGCCACATCGAGGCGGCGAGCACGCGCAGGTTGTAGAGCATGGGAAGCTCCGGTGGAACCTGCGACGCGCGGGGCTGCCAGACCTCGAGCGAACGCAGTGCGCGGGCGAAGAACGGCTGGGCCTCATAGAGGCCGGCGAGCAATGTGCTGAGGCCGCGCAGCAGAATGGGCACGGGAAGCACGGTGTCGAAGTTGGGCGGGCTGAAGTTGGTGAGCGCTTCGCTGTCCTCGTGGAGCCGGCCTTCGCGCTTCATGCGGTCGTAGAGCGCAGTGGTGGGCGGCGCCTGCAGGACGCCGGCCATGGCCCAGGTGATGTTGGTGAGCTCGATGAATTCGCGCTGACGCTCGAAGATGGTGGCGTCGTCGGAGTCGAAACCGACGATGAATCCGGCGAGCACCCAGAGGCCGGCTTCCTGAATGATGCGGACCTGCTTCACGTTATCGCCGCTGCGCAGGTTCTGAAATTTACGCGATTCCTTCAATGCTTCGGACGAGGGCGTCTCGATGCCGATGAAGACGTACATGAAGTTGGCGGCAACCATCGCATTGAGAAGCTCGGGCTGGTCGGCGAGGTTGAGGGAGGCTTCGGTATAGAAGGAGAAGGGGTGCTGGTGCTCGACCTGCCACGCAGCAAGCTCACGGCACAGGGCGAGGGCCTTGTGCATGTTGCCGATGAAGTTGTCATCGACGATGAAGACTTCATTGCGCCAGCCGAGCGAGCGCAAGGTATCGAGCTCGCCGATGATCTGCGCAGGCGTCTTGGCGCGGGGCTTGCGGCCGTAGATGGTGATGATGTCGCAGAACTCGCACTGGAAGGGGCAGCCGCGAGAGAACTGCACCGGCATGGAGGTGTACTTGTCCAGGCGCAGCAGGTCGTAGCGGGGCACCGGGCTCACCGTCATGTCGGGCTTATCGACGATGCGATAGAGGCGGTTGGCGGTTCCCTGCTCCAGTGCAGTTGCGATAGAGGCGAAGGCCTCTTCGGCCTCACCCACCATGACGTGATCGGCGAACTGGAGGGCGCCATCGGGATCGCTGCTGGCCCAGGGCCCACCCACGAAGGTGCGGCGTCCGAAGGCGCGGGCACGCAGGAGGATGTCGCGGGCATGGAAGCGCTGCGCGTGCATGGCGCTGATCATGACCAGGTCGGCGGCGAGGAGGTCTTCGTCGCGGATCTCCTGAAAGCACTGGTCCATGAGGCGGATTTTCCACGAGGGCGGACAGAGCGCGGCCACGGTGATGAGACCGAGCGGCGGGGTCATGGCGGCTTCGGGGAGCATCTCAAGCACGCCTTCAAAGCCCCAGAACGAGGACGGGAAGCGGGGCCAGATCATGAGGACGTTGAGGTTAGCTCCGAGCGGCGGAAGGGGCGACTCCGCGGCCACGATCGGATTGGGGACGATCGCATTGGGGGAGAGAGTTGCGGACAGTTGCTCGTGCATTAGGACGTTCTCCGAACGAGCGGATGGTAGCTGTCTGATGACTGGGAAAAGCCCGCCGATTCAGATGTCACTATAGTCCCTGGGTCAACCCACTGCATGACGTTGGAGCGAAATCGGGTTGGGGGATCTAGTCTGCCGCGTCCGAGGAGGGTGGAAGGTCGCGGTCGGTGAGCTCGGTGATGGCGGCGAGCTGCTCGGCGTGCTCGGTGCGGATGGCGCCGCGGGTGAAGCGCCAGCTCCAGTTGTCGCCGGTGGCAGCGGGTGTGTTCATGCGGGCTTCAGAGCCGAGCGAGAGGATGTCCTGCAGGGGAAAGATGCAGGTGTCGGCGACGGATTCGGCGGCGGCGCGGATGAGCGGCCAGACGATGGGCTGGTCGCCGCTGGTGCCGGTGTAGATGCGGACGGCGGCGCGCTCGCGCTCGTTGGCTCCGGTAGCCCACCAGCCGCCGGTGGTGTCGTTGTCGTGGGTGCCGGTGTAGACCACGGTGTTGGGCTCGTAACGGTGCGGGAGGTAGTTGTGGGCGCCCCGATCGTTGAAGCCGAACTGCAGGATACGCATGCCGGGCATGTCGAAGGATTGGCGGAGCTGATCGACCTCCGGCGTGATGAGGCCCAGATCTTCCGCGATGAATGGGATGGGGCCCAGCGCTTCGGCGAGGCGGGCAAAGAGTTGTGCGCCGGGGCACTTGACCCACTCGCCGTGGATGGCGGTCTCTTCCTCGGCGGGGATGGCCCAGTAGGCCTCGAAGCCACGGAAGTGATCGAGGCGGATGATGTCGTACAGGTCGTGGGCGCGGCGGATGCGATCGACCCACCAGTCGCAGTTGCGCTGACGCAGCACGTCCCAGCGATAGAGCGGGTTGCCCCAGCGCTGGCCGGTCTGGCTGAAGTAGTCCGGCGGCACGCCTGAGACGCGAATGGGTGAGAGGTCTTCGTGGAGCTCGAAGAGATCGGGATGGGTCCAGACATCGGCGCTGTCGTAGGAGACGAAGATGGCGACGTCGCCGATGAAGCGGATGCCGCGCTTGCAGCAGTAGTCGCGAAGGGCCTGCCATTGCTGGCCGAAAGCAAACTGGATGACGCGATCGATTTCGAGCTGCGCGGCGAGGTCGCTGCGGAGCTTCGCGATGACTTCGGGGCGGCGGTGCGCGATCTCCTGCGGCCAGGTGGACCAGGCGGCAGAGGCGTACTGGCGGCGGAGGACGTTGAAGAGAACGAAGTCGTCGAGCCACGCGCTGTTGTCAGAACAGTATTTTTCGAAGGCCTGCCACTGCTCCGGAGTGTGTTCGGCGACGAAATGGGCCGCGGCCTGCCAGAGCAGCGGCATCTTGGCGACGCGCACCTCTTCGAAGTCGACGCGGGCGGGATGTGTGCTTGTCGCGGCGACGTATCCGGCGAGCTCGGCGTCTGTCAGCCAGCCCCACTGGACCAGGACTTCGAGCGAGATGAGCAGCGGGTTGCCGGCGAAGGCGGAGATGGAGGAGTAGGGCGAGGAGCCATAGCCGACCGGATTGAGCGGGAGCACCTGCCAGAGACGCTGCTTTGCGGCGGCGAGGAAGTCCGCGAAGGCGAAGGCGGCGGGGCCGAAGTCGCCGATGCCGCCCGCGGAGTCGAGTGACGAGATGTGGAGAAGAAGGCCGGAGGAGCGATCGAGAGGCATGGGACTTGAGCATTTCTCCTGTTGCAATGTCACGGCCGAGAGCGGTTATGTACAGCTTTTCTTAACGGAAAAGCTGTGTAAGGATCCATTCCGTTGCCTACACATACAGGAGGAATGCTCTGGCCGTCCTGGCGGTCGCGCCTGCGGCGCGTTTCGTTGGGGCGGCTCCCGTTGGTCGCCGCTGTTTGGTTTTTATCTTCGCATCGAGAGCTTGCTACGTGATTTTATGATGCATTTTTCGCATTGCGCTCATGAGACGCTACGCCTTTGGGGTGATGGCGACGGGACGTCGGCCTAATAATGAAGATGCCCCACATCTCAGAAACGAGATGTGGGGCATCGGGGGTGGTGGCAGACAAACAGCAGATCCCTCCACTTCGCCGATCGCTCTTCGAGCGAATGGCTCCGGCCGGGATAACGGCGTGGGATGGATCTGCTGCGCGCGAACGATGCTAGCCTTCGATGCTAGCTGGGGATGAGCGGCTGTTGCTGCGCCTTTTTGTTCATGAGGACGCGGCCGGACTTTTCGTACTGCTGGGTGACGGTGGTGACGTAGACGGCGAACAACTCTTCGCGGCGCTGGTCGGCCATCTGCTCGCGCGCTGTGGGCAGGTTCTTCGCGATGTCCGCGGGCTGCGGCTCCTGTTTACCGGTGAGCTTGATGACGATTCCGTTGCGTCCGGTGTTGATGGCGTTGGAGACCTGACCGTCGCTGAGGTTGAAGACCTGGGGAGCCATCTGGCCGATCTGGCCGAGGTCGGGAACCTGGCCGTCGCGACCGATGAAGTCCTGCGTCTTCACGGTGGCGCCGACAGATTTCGCAGCAGCGGCGAGGTTGCCGTTCTGCTTGACCTCGGCGGCGAGCGCGTTGGTCTTGGAGGCGAGCAACTGGGGCAACTGCTGTTCGCGGAAGTCTTCGAGCAGGTGCGACTTGTATGCGTCAAAGGTGGGGGCGTGCGCGGCTTGAATATCCGCGACCTGGAAGACGGCAAAGCCTTCACCGGTGGAGGCGACGGCGGGCGGCCCATCCTTCTTCGCAGTGAAGGCCCCGCTCAGCAGCTTCGAGCTATCGGCGAGTCCAGGAGCGATGGCGCCCTGCACGAGATAGTCCGTGGTGACGACCTGAAGATGATGCGCGGCCGCGGTCTTCGCGAGCCCAGTCTTTTGCGCTTCATTAGCGAGCGACTGTGCGTATGCCTGAGCGGCTTGCGCTTCTTTGTCACGCACCATGGTGGCGAGGATGGTGCCGCGCACCTCGTCAAAGGATTTGGTGTGCGCGGTCTGCTTCTCCTCGGTCTGGATGACGTGATAGCCGAACTGGGTCTTGATGGGATCCGAAATCTGACCGGGATTCAGCGAGAAGGCAGCCTTATCGAACTCGGGAACGGTGACGCCGTGCTGCAGCATGCCGAGTTCCCCGCCCTGCTCTTTCGAGCCGGGATCATCGGAGTACTTCTTGGCGAGCGCATTCCAGTCGCCGCCGGCACGAAGCTGCTTGAGCACGTCTTCGGCCTTGGCCTTGGCGGCTGCATCGGTCTTGGCGTCAGCGCCCTTGGGTACCGAGATGAGGATGTGGCGAACCTTCACCTGGTCGGGAACCTGGTAGTCCTTGAGGTGCGCCTGGTAGTACTGCTGAGCCTGCTGGTCGGTGATCTGCGGCGCGCCGCCGGGAATCTGGTCGGGGGTGAAGGCGATGTAGCTGATCTTGCGCGCTTCCGGGATGGCGTCCTTGTAGCGGGCGGCGTTCTCCTTGAAGAACTTTTGCAGATCGGCGTCGGTGGGGTTGATCTGCTTGCGCAGGTCTTCGCCATTCAGCACGGCGTAGTCGAACTTGATCTTGGTGTTGTCGCGGCGGTAGCTGTCGGCAGCATCCTTGTCGGAGACGAAGACGCCGCCGGTGATGAGGGCTTCGAGACGGTTGATCTCCAACTCCGTGCCGAGCTGCTTTTCAAAGGCACTGGTGGACAGATGCAGTTGCTGGTCCACCCAATCGGCGTAGCGATCCTGGCCGATGAACTGGCCCTTGGGGAAGAAATAAATCGCCCAGGGACCTTCGCGGAGCTCGCGGCGGATATCGTCGGCGGTCACTTTGAGGCCCAGTTTGTCGGCCTGCTGGAGGAGGATCTCGCGCTGGATAAGCGCCTGGCCGGCCTGTGGCATCAGGAAGGGTACGGCCTGCTCCGGGTAGTGACGCTGCTGCGCGATGCGACCGGCGACCTGCGTGACTTCCTGATTGGTGATGTCACGGGCGCTGCCGAAGGAGAAGTAGCGGCCGAGGAAGCCGGCGGGACGGATGGAGGCGTAGGTGCCGGTGCCGGTGGTGCCCTGGTCGCCGGAGAGGATGCCGGGCACCAGGAAGACGACCATGGTGATGCAGGTGGCGCCGATGATGAGCCAGAAGACGACCTTGATGGCTTTGGAGTCTTTTTGCAGGAAACGAATCATGAAGCGATGACGACCTTTGCGGGAGAGACAGTCTCAGTCGCGGCCCGGGATCACGATTTCGAAGGAAGGGACGTGAGCTGCAGCGGCGCGCTGGTCAGAATTTGCTTCCATTATATAGCCGTATGCGCGGCGAGCGGGATCGCCGCGCATACAGAACCAGCTCAGCGCTAGTAGCGGTAGGGATAGTAGTAGTAGCCAGGGGGTGGTGGTGGCGGGTACGGGTAATAGCCGTAGGGATACGGCGGCCGTGGACGCACTGGCCGGCGCGGCGGCGCGACCGAGGCCTGCAACTGCTGCACCTCCGCGAGGCTGATGGGATTGACCGTGAGCGGCGCCTTCAGGTGGAAGGTGAGCAGCGTCTCCGGAGGCATGATCGAGCGAGGACCGGCGCTGGCTGCGGATGCGCCGAGACCGACGGTACCGCCCGCGACTGCGCCAATGGCTGCTCCGGGCCCGCCGCCTGCGACTGCACCGATCAGCGCGCCGATGGCGGCACCGCCTACAGTGTTGGCCGTGGTGTAGCCGCCCTTGCCGCGCGTGTCCGTGGCGAAGGTGTCCGTCAAGACGGGGTAGGTCTGGCCGCCGAGGGTGAGGGAGGTGATCTGGAGGGCGAAGCCGGCGTCACCGCGGAGGGCACCGGGCTTCTTCACGCCGATGACACGACCCTGCAGCACCGCGCCGCGGGGGATGGCAAGATACTGCCCCTGATACATATCCTGCGCGACGGTGGCCTGGAAGGTCTCGCCACCTTTGAGGCGGCGGCTATCGAGCGGCTCCGAGGTGCGGATGCTGAAGAGGGTACCGGGCTGGAGGGTGAGCGGCGCGGACGACAGGTGCGGTGCGGCGTAGGAGCTGTTTTGTCCGCCATAGTGCTGTTGCCCATAACCCTGTTGGCCATAGCTCTGCTGCGTCGGGGGATAGCCTTGCTGGGGATACTGGCCGTTGTATGCGGGACGCTGCGGCGGTGCGCCGTTACCCGGTGCTGGACTCTGGCCGGGGTCCTGGCCGGGGTACTGATCGGACTGTGCGTCGGCCTGGGGCTGCTGGGGAATCTGGCCGTTTTGCGCATCGGGAGGCGGACCGGCCTGACCCCACTGTCCGCTGGTGCCGGGTTGCGGCTGATCCTGCGGCTTGTAGGGGGCCTGCTGCTGATTCGGATCGGTGGATTGGGCCTGCTGGACAGGCTGCGGGTCGTCCTGCGCCTGGTTCGCGTCAGCCGGGTCCGAAGCATTGGCCTGATTGTTGCCTGCGCCGCCGCCGGTGACGGTTACGTTGTTTACTACGGAGCTGACACCATCCACTGTTGCAGCAACCACTTGCGCTTGGTTCTTTGCGGTGTCGGATGAAGCTGTGCCGGCGAGGGTGACGGTGCCGTTCCGGGTGGTGGCGGTGATGTGCTCGCCGCTGATGTCGGGATAGCTGGAGAGCGCCTTAAGTACATCCGACTGAATGGCGAGATCGCTGCGCGCGCTGCTCTGCTGTGCGGAGAGAGCTGGCGCTGCGGCGAAGGTCGCAGCGCCAGTAAGACCAAGGCCGAGAACAAAGGACAGACGGGCCGCTGCCGATGGGGACAGCCGGAAGGCTCGTGTGGAGGAATGCATAGGGTTCTACTCCCCTTTTCACTACT
>DASXGY010000348.1:0-1688 GCA_036488835.1 Acidobacteriaceae bacterium | reverse complement strand
GGATCGATGTTGTTGGCAACGCGCAGCGTAACCGCGGGAATGTCGTGCACGTCGCAGTCCTCGTCCACCACGATGATGCACTTGGTGAACATCGCCTGCCCCAGCGACCAGATCGCGCTCATCACCTTGCGTGCCTGACCGGCGTAGCTTTTGCGGATGGACACGATCATCAGGTTGTGAAAGACCGCCTCGGGCGGCAGATGGATGTCCACAATCTCCGGAGCTGAGAGACGGATCAGCGGCAGGAAGATGCGTTCGACAGCTAGCCCCATCCATGCATCCTCCATGGGCGGCTTGCCCACGATCGTCGAAGCGTAGACCGGGTCCTTGCGATGGGTGATGCAGGTGAGGTGGAAGACCGGATAGTCATCGGGGAGCGTGTAGAAGCCAGTGTGGTCGCCGAATGGCCCTTCAGCGCGCATCTCGCCCAGCTCGACGTAGCCCTCGAGCACGATCTCCGCGTGCGCAGGCACCTGCAGATCAACCGTTTCGCACTGCACCAGCTCGACTGGCGCCTGGCGAAGAAAACCGGCGATGATGTACTCCTCAACCTCGGGTGGCGCGGGCACGATCGCGGAAAAAGTCGTCGCCGGGTCGGTGCCGATGGCGACCGCAACCTCCATGCGCTCGCCGCGCAGATCGGTTGTGGTCACGGCAGGCATGCCGGCGACGGTTCCCGCAGAGCGCGTGCTGCCGCCTCCTGTGGCCGCCATGATATCGATGCGCGCAGCCGTCGCGCTTCCCGTTGCATTTGCTCCCGCGGCCATGCGCAACCGCTCTCGGAAGTGCTCCGCAGCCACCTTCTGGCGCTGCCAGTGCATGCCGGTGGTCTGGCCGTCGTAGACCTGCATGCGATACATGCCCATATTTCGCTTGCCCTGGCCGTCGCTCCCGCGTGGATCTTTGGTGACGACCAGCGGAAGCGTGATGAAGCGCCCGCCGTCCATGGGCCAACACTGCAGTACGGGGAAGTCGAGCACGCTGAAGCTATCGCGCCGGATAACCTGCTTGCAGAGTGCCTCGCGTGCCGGCACGGCTTTGGGGAAGTACTTCCCTACCTCGGCCAGTATGGGCAGCATCTTCAGCTTGCCCAGCATGCCTTCGGGCGACTTCATCTCCATGAGCGCCTGGATGCGGGCCGCGATCTCGTCCAGACTCGTCGCCTCAAGCGCCATCTCCATGCGACGGCGGCTGCCGAACTGGTTCATCAGCACGCTCGCGCCGGGATAGCCCTTGACGCGCTCGAAGAGCAGCGCAGGCCCACCGGGCGCGGAGGCCGCCACGCCGCCTTCACGGCCCGACTTCGAAACTCGATCGGTGATCTCCGCGATCTCCAGAATGGGATCGACTTCTTCGCGGATGCGCCGCAGCTCACCAGCGCGGTCCAGTTGCGCGATCCAGTCGCGCAGGTCGTGATAAGCCAAGTTCGTCTCCTGACCCTCAATAGTAGCGAGGGCGGCGCTCGCGTGCATGTCTCGTGCAGTTCCCTTGGTGCTTGGAGCTATTAGTAGCGCGCGCCTTCCGATTGCATCCAGCGATCCATGAACGTCTGGGCGCAGCGCGCGCCGCACAGGTGCTTCACTTCGGCGCTGTGGGAGAGCGAGTGGCTCCAGCGGGTGATGCGGAGCGCTTCCTGCGACGGGCCATCGGGAGGGGTGGTGTGATCCGTCCAGGCCAGCCACCAGTCC
>DASXGY010000377.1:0-8024 GCA_036488835.1 Acidobacteriaceae bacterium | reverse complement strand
CTCGCCGACACCGTTGGCCTCGCAACCCCGCAGCTCATCGAGGAGGTCGTCGCCGCCGTCGTCGCCAGCAGCCAGTCCGGTCCATCCATAGAGCTCGGCGTCCACCTGCACGCGCGCCCCGACGAAGCCGCCGCGAAGATCGCCGCCGCCTGGCGCGCCGGCTGCCGCCGCTTCGATACCGCCATCGGCGGCCTCGGCGGATGCCCCTTCGCCCAGGACGTCCTGGTCGGCAACGTGCCCACGGAGACCGCGCTCGCCACATTGGCCGGGCTCGGCGCACAGCTTCCCCCGCTCGGCGATCTCACGCCTGTGATCGCCGCTAACCGTGCCATTGCAGAAAAATACTCCGGCGTGAAACAGTAAAGCGTTTCTTCGGAGAAGCATCTACCAAACCGAGGGTGGGCTGCCATGGCAAACTACACGACAATCCTGGTCGACGAGAACCAGACCGAAGCCGGTCGCATCCTCACCATCACCCTGAACCGTCCGCAGCGGCGGAACGCGCTCACCTCGGCAATGATCCACGAGCTGACCCTCGCTCTGCGCGCGGCGGAGGACAGCCAATGCGGCATCGTCGTGCTGCGCGGCGCCGGCGATCACTTCTGTTCCGGCCTGGACCTCTCCGAGCTGCGCGCCATGGTCGGCCGCTCCCTGGAACAGCATCAGCTCGACTCGATGAACATCGCCGAGCTCTTCCGCACCCTCTACAACCTCTCGCTACCCTCGATCGCCGCCGTTCGCGGCTTCGCCCTCGCCGGCGGCATGGGCATGGCCACGCTCTGCGACTTCACCCTCGCCAGTGAGGAAGCGCATTTCGGCTATACCGAAGTCAAGATCGGCTTTGTGCCCGCCATCGTCTCGTCATTCCTGCTGATGCAGTTGGGGGAAAAGCAGGCGCGCGATCTCCTCTTATCTGGCCGCATCATCGACGCTGCCGAAGCCCATACTCTTGGCTTGATCACAAAGATTGCGCCCGCCGCGGAGCTCGACAACGCAGTCAACGAGCTCTCCGCGACGCTGCTGGCCAACAGCCCCAGCTCCATGCGCGCCACCAAGCATCTCCTGCACCGCCAGGAGATTGAGCGCCTCAGCCGCAACATACGCGCCGCCGTCAACATCAACGCAGAACTGCGTGCCACCGACGACTTCCGCGAAGGCATCTCCGCCTTCCTCGAAAAACGCAAACCCATCTGGCCTTCGCGCTGTTGATCCTGATTACGGAGCGGGTCAGGGATCCGATCGCGCTCGCCTCAATTCGGCTTGATCCCTCAATTCAGCTTGATCACCGACACGCTCTGCGTGCCGGGCTGAAACTCCGCCGTGTTCCCCACATACAGCAGCCCATGGACCAGATCGATCGTCGAGAAAATCGGATTCGTCCCCACCGGGATCACGGTCGCTGTCAGCGTATTGGTCTTACCGTCGATCACCTCTACCGTGCCGTTCGCGTTCGACAGGTAAACCTGCCGCGTCAGCGGATTCACTGACAGTGCCTCGGCCTGCAAGGGTATCCCGGTAACGAGTGCGATCTCTTTGTTGGTCGCCCCGTTCAGCACATCCACCTGGCTGCCGGAAGCGGCGTTCCCTGAATCGCTGATGTAAATGATGTTGCGCAGCGGGTCCACCCCTGCGTAAAAGCTCCCACTGCCTTCGAGCGGCACGGTTGTGACCGCATTTGTCACAGCATTCACTACCAGCACTTGCCCCGGCGTCGTTTGCTGCGGAATGTAAATGAGATTCGTCGCCGGATTGATGGTGATGGTAGAACCCAGCGCACTGCTGTTCGCAGGAAGGGTCACAATTTCCTTAATCAGTGCACCGGTTGTTCCGTCATTCACCCAGACATTGTCTTCGTTGTCGAGCGTATAGATACGATTCGTGCGCGGGCTATAAGTCACCGAATTTGCGACGGGCAATGGGAAGTGGCCCACAACAGCATTGGTCGTAAGATCGACCACATACAATCCTGTGTTGAAATCCGTGACATAGAGCCTACGCGTCGCCGGGTTGATGGCAATCCCCGACAGCTGATCTTGTCCGATGTCGATTGTTCTGACCGGGGTGTTGCTACGCTGGTTCACCACTTCCACACCGTTGCCGGCGATGTAGACAAGCTGTGTGAGCGGATTGACGGCAATGGTCATAGGAAGTCCATCAGAGCCTTCCTGCGCGGGGATTGTCGCGATGACTTTCTGAGCGAAAGCCGTCATGCCGGAAAATGGGAACAACAGTGCACACGCAGCAGCGCATGCCAGCTTGCGTACCACAGCAGGTTGTTTCATGGGAGTGGCCCTCAGAGCGAGTTTGCGTGCACTCGCCCTCGGAAGGATGCGATGCCTGCCGCTTCACACCGCGTTGCTCTCAACACCTGAAATCTCTGATCAATAAAAAGTTACAGATGCGAGAATTCCCGCTCACACTGGAAGCAGAATTCCTCAGCCGCAAGCATGCATGCACCATCGATTACACTCAGCCGCATGAGCGTGCCCACATGACCACACTCGACTGGCTCCTCGATGCCGACCCCGCCATCCGCTGGCAGGTGCTGGGCGATCTTGTCCATGCGCCGGCGGAGGTCGTCGCAGCAGAGCGAGCGCGCGTCGCCACCGAGGGCTGGGGTGCCAGACTCCTCGCCTTGCAGGGCGAAGACGGCCAGTGGGCCGGAGGCGCGTGCTTCCCGGGGAACTTCCACTGGTCCGCAGAGCAACAGGGCCAACCCTGGACCTCCACGCTGCCGACCCTTCAGTTGCTGCATGATTTCGGGATCGATCCCCACTCTGACCAGGTGCGCCGCGCGGTGGCGCTGGTCACAAAACACTGCCGTTGGGAGCACGCAGGCCAGCCCTTCTTCTCGGGCGAGGTCGAGCCCTGCATCAATGGGAGGACCGTCACATTGGGCACCTACTTTGGTCTAAATGTGGACGGCATCGTCGCCCGCCTGCTCGGCGAGCAGCTCGAAGATGGCGGCTGGAACTGCGAGGTGGAGAACGGTTCCGTTCGCTCGTCCTTCGCCACCACGATCAACGTGCTGGAAGGACTGCTGGCGGATGAGCGCGCAGCCGGTGGCTCGCCGGAATCCATCGCGGCTCGCCGCCGGGGTGAGGAGTACCTCCTCGAACGCAAGCTGCTCCGGCGTAAGAGCACCGGCGAAATCGTCGACCCAGCCTGGCTCGAATTCTCGTTTCCCGTCCGCTGGCACTACGACGCGCTGCGTGCCCTCGAATACTTCCGCTCGGTCGCCGATATGCCCACTGATGTGCCCGACCCGCGGATGGGCGAAGCGATCGCCTTGCTCCGATCCAAACAGCAGCCCGATGGCACCTGGCTGTTGGAGAACACCCATCCCGGCAAGATCCACTTTGCGCTAGAGGACGGCGACGGCCAACCGAGCCGATGGAACACGCTGCGAGCGCTGCGTGTCCTCAGCTGGTACGAGCAGTCACGACGATAAAATGTGAGGTCGAAAAGTATCTGATGAAGTTGGAGTTGTTCGACAAGTGCTAATTCCTCTGCCTAATCCCGGAAGGGTTCAATAGGAGACTTCCGGATCCGGGTCCTGGCTCAATCACAAAGCAGGTAATGCCCATCTCGGGAATTACCGACATTTCCTGCCATTTCATATCTATCAATTCGCTACTATTGAAATAGACGCAGTTCCAGTCACAGAAGCAAAGGCACGAATAAAGCCACCACAGCGGTGGCTTTTTTCGTGCCCGCTAACTCCTTACGCTGGACGAATTTAGCGATAAGCCCTTTAGAAAGACTAATTTGATGCTCGGAACAGCCCATATCCTCATGATTCGGCACGGTTTATACCGCTCGCTCCCGCACCGGGAGGGGGGAGGGGGTACGGGTAACGTGACCGACCGGAAACAAGAGCTTCGCCGCCAGCTCCGCGTCGTCCGCCGCAATCCGCATCTGATCGCCGCCCTCTTCCTGCTCCAGACCGGCCAGCTCCAAATCAGCGATGACGTGGACTTCGCCGCCCTCCTGGAACTCCATCGCAAACAAGCGCGGCTGCGAAGGAAGCTCTGGCGCTACACATCTCGCAGGGATGCGGATCCAGTGCAAACGGGAAGACACGGAAGCCCTCAATGGGAGAAGACCCACAGAGTTCGCCTGCGGCGACCAGTCACTCGGAGCGAGCGACCCCCTACTCCAGACTCCGCTCGTGTGCTCGCAGCTCGGCCACAATCGTCGCCGCAGCCTTGCGCGCATCATCCGATCGGTCCGGCGGAAACGAGATCGCCCCCACCCGCGCATGTCCGCCGCCGCCATAGCGCTCGCAGATCGTCGCCAGGTTCACCATCTCGTCCGGCGTCCGCTTGGTCCACGGATTCGACCCCACCGCCACCTTGGTCCGGAAGCTCGACTTGCTCAGGCCAATGTTGTACGTAGCCTCTGGATACAGGAAATACGGAATGAACTTGTTGTAGCCCTCGAGCTGGCGGTCCGTGATGTCGAAGTAGATTGTGCCGTCCTTGCACTCGGCTCGCTCACGGATCAGCTTTACCCCCTCCGCATGGCGCTCCAGCAGCGGCGGCAGCAACTGCGCAATGAAAGGTTCCTTCAGCACCGCAGCCAGCGGCTCCTCGGTCAGCAGCGGGATCATCCGCGGGATCAGTGCCGGGTCCGCCGTCGATTCAATAATTAAGGTGAGCTTCATCGCCGGCTCCGCCATCTCCACCGCAGACTCCGGACTCTCGTACAGAGCGCCGTCCACGATGTCCGCCCACTTCACCAGCTCGGCCACCGGCGCTGCGTCGAAGCCGAAGCGGGTCGACGCAATGTGCGTCAGAAAGCCCGCACAGGAGGTATAGCTCGGATCGTAAAAGCGCCGCATCGCGTAGCTTCCATCGGCCATGCCGCGGCGATAGTCGTCATGGTCCTGCGGCGTCAGAAAGGCGCTCAGATGGTGATCGAACCACCAGGTAATCTTCGGCGAAGCCGAATACTTGAAGTCCACAATCGCATTCTCGTCCCCGATAAAATCCGCCTCGTTGAACAGCGCGCCGGCGCGATGCACCAGCCCGTGATAGCTATAGGTCGCCGACGGCTCCACGCACTCGCGATGGAACCGGGTAAAGAGTGAGGCTGAGCAAGCCCCATCGAAACACTTGTCGTGATAGAAAACGCGAACCTTCAATACAACTCCTTGGCAGACAAATGCGGTCGAGCAGTTTAGAGAGAATGATTAGGATTGCCGGGCTTCTCTCTGCTGTCAAGCCGCGCCCACCGTCGGCCCCTGGCCGCGGTTACGATATGGTGTCTGTGTGCCGGCGCAGCCGCCTGTATCGAGGATGCCTGGCCAGAGTGTCTATGCAACCTGTCGAGAGACGATTTGAGCCGACGAGTTTGAGGGGAAAGGCCCGCTGGTTCTTCCGCTTGCTGCGCATCTGTCTGGCGGTGCTCATCCTGGTGGCGCTGGCCGCGGGAGCGGGCGCTCTCTGGCTCCGCCGCGCCATGCAGGCGCAGCTGCCGCAGCTCGATGGCGACCGCCACACCATCGCCGTCACCGAGCCGGTCACCGTCCAGCGCGACCATCAGGGCGTCCCCCATATCTCCGCCGCTTCCCTTGACGATCTAATCGCCGCGCAGGGCTACGTCGCCGCGCAGGACCGTCTCTGGCAGATGGACATGATGCGCCGCGTCGCTGCCGGCGAAATCGCGGAAGTCCTCGGCAGCAACTTTGTCGAACACGACCGTATTCAGCGCGTCCTCGAATTCCGGCAAACCGCGGAGCGGCTCACCGCCAGCCTCTCCCCGCAGGATCGCCGCCTCTTCGAGGACTACGCGCGCGGTGTCAACGCCTACATCGGCGAAGCCGACGCGCTTCCCGCCGAGTTCCGTCTGCTCAACTATCAGCCCCGCCGCTGGCAGCCCGTGGATTCGGTGCTCATCGTCCTCAGCATGGTGCAGACACTCGATGAACAGTGGCCCACCAAGCTCACCCGCGAGACGATCACGAAGAAGATCGGCCCCACGCTTGCGGCCGATCTCTACCCCACCGGATCATGGCGCGATCATCCGCCCACCCAGGCCCTGCCTGACCTGTCCAAGCCGCCCACCGACGTACCGCCTCCGCCGCCGGATGAAGACCAGTCCTTCCAGGGCATTGCGGACGATCTGCTGCAGCTCCGCGCCGCACTGGGCACAGCGAACTCGTGCCGCGAATGCATTGCGGGGTCGAATGAATGGGTCCTCAGCGGCGCTCACACTGCCTCCGGCCGTCCTCTGCTCTCGAATGACATGCACCTCAACCAATCCGTGCCCGGCGTGTGGTACGAGATGGACCTCCGCGCGCCCAACTTCCACGCCGCCGGGGTCAGCCTGCCCGGCGTTCCCATGATCGTCGCCGGACACAACGAGCACATCGCCTGGGGCTACACCGCACTCTACGGCGACACACAGGATCTCTACGTCGAGCGCACCAACAACCAGGGAGAGTATTGGGATGGCGCCGCGTGGCGCCCCATGGACCGCGATCACGAAACCATTCACGTGCGCTTCGGCAAGGATCAGGAGCTCGACGTCCTGCGCACCAATCATGGACCGATCATCTCAGCGCTGGTGCCGCATGAACTGCGTACCCTCTCGCTGCGTTGGACCGTCTACGATCCGCAGTTCGCTGCCGGCATCCCCATCTATGGGCTGAATACCGCCGCCAACTGGCAGGAGTTCGAGGCCGCCATGAGTCAGTGGTGGGCCCCCACGCTCAACGTGGTCTATGCCGACGACCAGGGCCACATCGGCTACCAGGCCATTGGACATATACCCCAGCGGCCCGGCGGCCTGGTCGGCGTCCCCATCGCTGATCAGGTACACGAGTGGCAAGGCGTGCTGCCTTTCGCATCCCTGCCGGCCTCGCTCGATCCCCCCGGCGGCATCCTGGCGACTGCCAACTCGCGCGTCACGCCAGACGGCTATTCCACACCGCTCACGCTCGAATGGGCCTCCCCGTATCGCAATGAGCGCATCTGGAAGTGGCTCGCCAGCCACGAAAAGTTGACCCGCATCGACATGCTCGCGCTGCAGACAGACATCGATTCCGAGTTGAACCACGAGCTCGCCCAGCGCTTCGCCTACGCCATCGACCACGCGCGCCGTCCCTCCGGACGCCTGCGTGCTGCTGCGGACATCCTCCGTTCCTGGGACGGCGTGATGCACACTTCCGAGTCGGCGCCTGCCATCGTCAGCGCCGCGCGTGACGCCCTCTGGCCATTGCTGCTCGAACCCAAACTGGGCAGCGACTGGAAGCTCTACGAGTGGCCGGAGAGCGCCTACGCCGAAGAGCAGCTCGTCACCGGTACACCTGCGGCATGGCTGCCGAAGAAGTACCCGAGCTGGGATGACCTGCTCGCCGCCGCCGTCTCCCAGGGACTCGACAACGCCCACGCCCCTTTGTCGCTTAAGCGGTGGCACTACGGCGACGTGCACACTATCGCGCTCGCGCACCCGCTCTATGGCATGATTCCCTTCTTCGGCTGGACCGGCATCAAACCCCACCCACAGTCCGGCGACACCACTACCGTCAAGCAGGTGGGCCGCGCCTTCGGTCCGTCACAGCGCTTCACCATGGACTGGAGCGACGTCGACGCCTCTACGGAAAACATCGTGATGGGGCAATCCGGCGACCCCGTCAGCCTGCACTATCGCGACCAGTGGCCCGCTTGGTACGGCGCCACCACCTTCGCATTGCCGTTCACGCCCACAGCCGTCAATCGAGCGACAGAACACACGCTGCGGCTCACGCCGTGACCACCGGCTCCAACGCGTTCTCGATGTCGAGAACACGCTCATCGCTTTCGCTTGCCGCGCTGCTGCTCACCACGCTCGTCGCCACCAGTCTGTTGCTCGCGCGCGGCCCCTCCTGCGGCCACGACTTCGACTTCCACCTCGTCTCCTGGCTGGAAGTGGCGCGTAGTTGGCACAGCGGCCTCTTCTATCCGCACTGGGCCTCCTCGGCAAACTTCGGCGCCGGTGATCCGCGATTTGACTTTTATCCACCCGCGTCATGGATGCTC
>DASXGY010000334.1:0-2286 GCA_036488835.1 Acidobacteriaceae bacterium | reverse complement strand
CTCCTGTTCCATGTGGACAAGCCGGTCGCGCTGCGCATCCGGGATCTGAGTCTCCGGAATGTAAAGCCGGAAGGTCTGGAGCCCGTCCGCGGCTGTGAAGCCGGGAGAGACCTGCATCATGGCGCGGAAGGTGCGGATCATTAGCCCGGAACAGATGAGCAGGACCAGCGCTAGCGCCACCTGCACGACGACCAGGACTTTACGCGCGCGCTGACGCTCGCGGCTCTGGCTCAGCGCGCGGCCGCCCTCACGCAGACCGCTGGCCGATCTTCCGCCAGCATATTTGAAGACCGGGATAAGGCCGATGAGCACACTGGTGAGCAGCGCGAGCGCGAGCGTGAAGAGCAGTACCGGAAGATTGATGCCGATTTCGTGAATGCGCGGCAGGCCGCTGGGCGCCATTGCTACCAGGAGGCGCAATGCGCCATAGGCGATTCCGAGGCCGAGCAGAGCGCCTAAGGTACCGAGAACGGCGCTCTCGAAGAGCAGATCCGCGGTGATGCGCTTCCAGCCGGCACCCAGTGCGGAGCGGATCGCCAATTCCTGCCGGCGGCCCTCCACGCGTACCAGCAGCAGGTTTGCGACGTTGGCGCAGGCCACCAGCAGCACCATCGCGATCGAGCCCATCAGGACCCACAGCACGTTGCCCACGTCGCCGACGACATCCTGCTTGAGCGGGCGAAGGTTCGGCCGGAAGTTTGCCTTCTCAAATAAGGCAGGACTGAAGCCGTCGGGCGCCGGGAAGCTGCGAATGGAGATGGGGAGCAGGCGGGCCATGTCGGTGCTGGCCTGCTGCATGGTGACGCCGGGTTTCAGCCGGGCGAACGCGTTGTAGCTGAAGTTGCCGAGCTTGATTTTGCTGCGGTCCCACTGCATCGGCACATAGAGCGCGTCTTCCTTGCGATCGAGAAAGTGAAATCCCCGGGGCAGGACGCCGATGACCTCACGCGGCTTTCCATCGATGGTCAGGGTGCGTCCGATGGCGGAGGCGCCGCCGCCAAATTTGTGCTGCCAGTAGGCATAGGAGAGCAGCACGGTCGCGGGTGCACCGGCCGTATCATCGCGGCGGGTAAAGAGACGCCCGAGCGCGGGCTTGACGCCGAGCAGCGGCAGGGCCCCGTCGGTGACGTCGAGGCCGTCCACGTGCTCCGGCTCGCCCGTGCCGGTGACATTGAGGGAGTCGCCGGTGTAGGCGGCGATGTCCTCAAGAGTCGTGTTTTGCTCGCGGTCGATGAAGTAGATCGACGGCGACATGTTCAGGTCCTTGATATTGATACCGGGCGCGGTATGCCACACGCCGATCAACTGCTCCGGATGGGGATAAGGCAGGGGCTTCAGCAACACGCCGTCGACCACGCTGAAGACGACGGTGTTGGCACCGATGGCGATGGCGAGCGTGAACAGCGTGATGGCGGTAAACAAGGGGGCGCGGCCGAGCCTGCGGAAGACCTGCTTGAGCTGATCGCCGAACATTGCCATGGCTGCGTCTCCGAAGTGGGTGATGATCTGGTTCGCGAAGCTTTGCTGGAGTGTACGGCCGTGGGCAGAACATAGTTCCAAGAGATTGGTTCCAAGAGATTTCAAGCCAAGCCGCGTTACACTGGCGCCTGTCGAAGAGGGTCAATGATCGACCGCCTTCTCTGTGGAACCCTGCTGCTCATTGCGAGTGTTGCAAGTAGCCCTGCGCAGGCCGCCTCATCGAGCGGCAAACCAATTGAATCGCCGCATCGGCATGGTTCAGAAGGCCTGGAGGGGTGGACTGTCAGTCACAGACAGGTGCTCGAACCGGAATATCCAGAAGCTTATCCTGACCTTCTTATCATTGCCCGTCACGGACGCGTCATCCGGAAGATTCCCGGTGAGCCGTTTGTATGGCAATGGATATTTTGGGCAGGTGGGCGCCAGCTGGCGTACGAGACTGGGCCGCTTCACTGGAGTTTGACCTGCAATTTGATGGACATCGAGACGGGCCACAAGCTGGCAAATCTAGACTGTTTTCACGAGCTGCCCGCAGATGCGCCGGCCTGGGAGAAAGCACTCGAAACATCACAATAAAAGGGCGTCAGCCTGAACTACTGGAGCACGCGAAGTGTTGCCGGCACCACGGAATTTGCCTCGGGCTGCCCATGGAAGTGCGCGTAGATTGCCTCCGCCACCTTCTTCGCGACGACTGAGGTCAGCGCTTCGAGCGAAGCTTGCTCGATGGCGCGCTGCGAGCCGAAGTGCTGCACCAGCCGGGTGCGGGTGCGGGCGCCGACGCCGGGGATGTCGAGCAGCTCAGACTGG
>DASXGY010000221.1:0-3642 GCA_036488835.1 Acidobacteriaceae bacterium | reverse complement strand
TGTTTCTGGGCGATCAGAAGAAGACGCGCGATGGTCTGCTGGCCGCGCACGCCAAGGGAAAAGATGCGATGAAGTCGGTGCGCCCCGATATGCCTGTGGGCTTCAACCTGGCCATGTCGGACGATCAGCCCGCCAGCGAGGACAGCCATCTGGCGGAGAAGCGGGCCGATGTCTATGGGCCGTGGCTGGAGGCAGCAAAGCATTGCGATTACATGGGCGTGCAGGTGTACTCGCGGTCGATTGTAGGGAAGAGGGATCTGCCACCGGCCAAGGGCGTGGAGCTGACCCAGACCGGGATGGAGTTCTATCCGGAGTGCGTGGAGCATGCCGTCCGGTATGCCAGCAAGGAAACCGGGGTCCCCATCTATGTGACCGAGAACGGCATCGCCACCGAAGATGACAGCCGTCGGGTGGTCTATGTGCAGCAGGCGCTGGCGGGATTGAAACGCGCGATCGATGATGGCGTCGATGTCCGGGGTTACGTCGCCTGGTCGTTGCTGGATAACTTCGAGTGGATGTCGGGCTACGGGCCAAAGTTCGGCATAGTCGCCGTGGATCGTGCGACACAGAGACGAACCATCAAACCCAGCGCAGCAATCCTGGGAAACATTGCCCGGAATAACGCCTTGCCCGCGAACGCCGTGTAAAGAGTGGGCAGGTGTCCGTACCAGCAGACCGGCGAGATCGCGGTTTCGCCGGTCAGTCCTATCCGTGCTTGTCGGGCTGCCGGCCCCTCTGTCAGAAGGGAAGCCGGGCAGTGAGCACCAGCGCGTGATTGTCGGGATGGTACGAGCTGACCGCGATCTGTTCGCCGAAGCCGAATGTCAGGCCCAGACGGCCCGGTTTGCCGGAAGCGTCATGACGCAGCGGAATACGGCCAAAGATGATTCCCGGCGTCGCGAAAACAGCAACGTCGCCATCCGTGGGTCCGCCCTTGAAGAAGCTTGAGTTGATTTCAAACTCCGGCCACACCAGGCGCGCCGGTCCCGTCTTGCCGAGCCGGTATTGAACCACGTTGTTCCAGGTGATCGTATGCCCGAGACCCTTGGAGTTGGTGATGGGTAACGAACCACCCGCCGTCGAGGTGAATGCAAACTGGCCAAAGCCTTTGCCCAGCGCGAGCGTCGGCGTGACCACCGCGCAGCAACTGCCGTTGCCGTTTTTGCCGGTCGGAACAGTGGCGGCAAAGAAGACCGTCACGATGGCGTTGCCGTGCTCCTCGTTCCGGGCAAAGATGCGGTACTTGGAATTGAAAGAGAGATCGCCGAAGCCGTCCTGTTCGCCATTGCTCCGGTTGAAGAAGGGCGGAACGTTGATCAGGATCTCAATCCTCTTCTCGGGAATGAACTCCAGCCCCTTGCTGTTGCCGTAATTCCACACGGCAAACCCGGCCGGGTTGTATTGATGGACGAAGTCGGTGCGCAGCTCCTGCTCCAGCCGCGGCGTCACCGTGACCAGCGGGGTAATCCAGTGCGGCTGCTCGTTCTGCGTCGCGGTCACGCGCGCCTGATAGCGCTGGATGAACGTCTGCGGAGTGCTCGTCGCCGGCTGGGGCGGCGGTGCCGATGCCGATTGGGAGAGTGCCGCAGCACAGCCCAGGAAGAGCGAAAGTGAAAAGAGAGTGGCGGCGGCCCTGATCTGGCGCAAGGAGGAGAATCCTCGAAGGAACGTCATATATACGGTTATATACAAAAAATAACGACTTTCTTAACCGTATCGACAGACAGCAAGCGCACTGTTTTCACGTGTCATGAAAAAGGCCGCGGAAAATTCCCGCGGCCTGCAATCAGGAAGGCAAACGATCACACGTTGATCGCCATGCCCTCTACCGCTCCGAAGCCGTCCAGCATCGCCTCGGCCAGAGTCGGATGCGCGTGGATGGTGAACATCATCTCGTCGACCGTCGCTTCCAGCTCCATCGCCGTCACCGCTTCGGCAATCAGCTCCGTCGCCTGCGGTCCGATGATGTGCACGCCCAACACCTCGCCGTACTTCGCGTCCGCGACTACCTTCACGAAGCCCTCGTGCTCGTTGACGATCGAGGCCTTCGAGTTCGCGGAGAACGGGAACTTGCCAACCTTCACCTGCAAGCCCTTCTCCTTGGCCTGCGCCTCAGTCAAGCCGACGCTGCCGATCTGCGGCTCGCAGTAGGTGCACGCCGGAATGCGCTCGCGCTTCACCGGCCGTGCCGGCCGCCCGGCGATCTTCGTCACCGCCACAATGCCGCTCATCGCGCCCACGTGCGCCAGTTGCGGGAACCCGGCCACCACATCGCCGATCGCATAGACCCCCGTCTCCGCCGTCTCCATCCACTCGTTCACATAAACAAACCCGCGCTCGAGCTTCGCCTTCGTCTTGTCGAGTCCGACATTCTCCGTGCGCGGCGAGCGGCCGACGGCGACCAGCACCTTCTCCGCTTCCTTCACCTGCGGCTGACCGTCCGCGCTGGTGAAGCTGATCTTCACGCCGTCCTTGGTCTTCTCGACCTTGTCCACTTTGGCTCCCACATGCGACTCGATGCCTCGCTTGCGGAAGACGCGCGCCAGTTCCTTGCTCACATCCTCGTCCTCGTTCGGCACTAGACGCGGCAGGTACTCGACGATCGTCACATCGGACCCGAAGCTCTTGAAGATGGACCCGAACTCCACGCCCACCGCGCCCGCGCCGATCACCACCAGCGACTTCGGGATGCGGTCCAGGCTCAGGATCTCGATGTTGGTCAGGATGCGGTCATCCGCCTTCAGCCCTGGCAGCAACTTGGCATCGGAGCCGGTGGCCACCAGCACGTTCTTGGCCGACACCTGCGTCGCCTTACCATCCGTGCCCTTGACGGAGACAGTATGGACGCCGCCCTTCGCCCCGCCCGTCAGGCTCCCCGTGCCGGCAATCACGGTGACCTTGTTCTTCCGCATCAGGAAGTCCAGGCCTTTCACG
This sequence comes from Acidobacteriaceae bacterium, assembly GCA_036488835.1. Taxonomy (GTDB): domain Bacteria; phylum Acidobacteriota; class Terriglobia; order Terriglobales; family Acidobacteriaceae; genus KBS-83. The sequence goes on along the minus strand of DASXGY010000221.1, from coordinate 708 downwards.
TGCTTGGTGATGATCTGGTTCTTGCGGTCGAGGATCGCCTTCCAGTTCAGCGTTACCTCGCCCACGCCCTCGATGCCGTACTCCTTGGCGTGCTTCAGGTGGTCATACACCTCGGCGTTGAACAGGATGGACTTGGTCGGGATGCAGCCCACGTGCAGGCAGGTGCCGCCCAGCTTAGGCTCGCGCTCGATCAGCGCTACCTTCAGTCCCAACTGCCCTCCGCGGATGGCCGCCGTATACCCCGCCGGCCCCCCGCCAATCACCGCCACATCGTAAGTAGTCTCTGCCAAAATTTCGCTCCCCTTCCGCCCGATCAACGCCATCGCGCTGAGCCAAACACATCATTCTACGCGCATATGACACACTAACCAGGTGCGTCCGCATCTGGCCACGCTCATTGATGACTTCCGCCGCTACAGCCGGGAACGCGCGGTTGTCAGCCACACCGGCAATCGCAGCGTGCCCTCGACTTACGCCGAAATAGCCGAGCTCAGCGCGCGCTTTGCTGCCGAGTTTGCGCGCGGCGGCATCGCCTACGGCGATCGCATCCTGCTCTGGGGTCAGAACTCCGCACCGTGGATCGCCGCTTTCTATGGCTGCGTCCTGCGCGGCATCCTCGTCGTCCCCCTCGACGCCGCAGGCGATCCGCGCTTCGCCGAGCGTGTTATCGCCGAAACCACGCCCCGAATGCTGGTTGGCGACTCCGCC
>DASXGY010000098.1:0-9148 GCA_036488835.1 Acidobacteriaceae bacterium | reverse complement strand
TCGGAGCGAACCGCTCCACAACAGCGCTCCAACGGCCAGAATCGCTGCGATGCCCGGCACCGCGAGGGTCAGGAATCGAGAATGGTGTTCGCGTTCCCGCCGCGTAGGCCGAAGATCCCACGAAGGTGCCTCCTGCTCCGGGGCGGCTTCCAGTCTGAGACGTCTGCCGCGTCCCGGCTCCAGACGGCGAAACTCATGAAATTCTTCCCATCGCCCTGCGGGAACGGCCGCCATTCCATGCGTCTCTTGCGCGCGCGGCACTTCTCTTCGACGCACTTCCTCACGTATTTTCGGGCGGACCGATTCAGGCTCCGGCGGCGGCATCGGAATGGGTTCTGGGGGACTGGAATCGACAGGAAGACGGGGGGTTATCCGATGTACCTCGACCGGATATGGCTCACCCGGATAAGGCTCACCTTGGGGGGCGTCCAGAGAGGGCTCTGGACGCATTGCCGGGGGCATATTCGGAGGCGTCTCGACATCCGTCTCGGCCGGGGGTGGCTCCGGTAGACGTGCGCCAAGTTGTCGCATGCGGACATGCCCTCCTGTTGCTCAAATGGACTGGATGGTTACCCAGTTAGACTCGCGCCATTCAACCCAAGATGCCCGGAAGGGCTATGCAAATGGCGGTTGAAGGTTGAATTGATGCACTTTGGTTACTTAAAGGTTACCTCATCCCGGGGCCCGCTACAATCGGATCATGCCGTACCCCGGACATGTTGCCATTGCGGGCGGTGGCGTGATTGGCCTTGCCTGCGCACTGGTTTTCCGGCGTCGCGGCCTGCAAGTCACTGTATTGGAAGCGAGCGAGACGATGAAGGAGGCCTCCTGGGCCGCCGGCGGTATGCTCGCCGTCGAAGATCCTGAGAATCCCTCCGCTCTCCTGCCCCTTTCCCGCTATAGCCGCAGTCTTTACGAACCGTTCCTGCAGGAGATCGAAGCCCTTTCGGGAAAGCGGGTGCCGCTGCGCACGCACCAGACAGTGCAGGTTGTAGAGGCTGTCCGCGCTGGCACTACAGGTGTTCTTTTATCGCGAGACGAGGCAGGCAGGCTCGTGCCTGGACTTACCAAAGCGGGCCGCGAGTATCTATTGCTGGAAGAGGCAAGTCTCGATCCGCGCGATCTATGCGCTGCTCTGCCTTCGGCGGCGCGCGCCGCCGGAGTCGTGCTTCGTGAGCACGAACGGGTCCTCTCTGTCGACGCCGACGGGGACGAAGTTCTCCTGTCGAGCGATGCCGGCACAGTACGAGCCGACGCATTCGTCAACTGCTGCGGGGCATGGACAGGTACGCTCGACCCATCCGCCGGAGTTGCGCCGTGCAAGGGCCAGATGCTCGTTATCGCCCAGCCTGAGACTCCAAAGCTCACCCGCGTGTTACGCTCCGCCGAGGTCTATCTGATTCCACGCGGAGATGACCGCATCGTCATCGGCGCAACCGTCGAGGATGCCGGCTACTCTAAGCAGGTAGAACCGGCTGCATTGGCGAGCCTGCGTCAGCGCGCGGCTGCTTTGTGGCCGCCGGCGATGGATGCGCCATATGTCGAAAGCTGGGCCGGCCTGCGTCCTGGCTCCGCTGACGGCCTGCCCGTCATTGGCGCGTTTGGGCCTCAACGAGACTCACAATTCCTTGCGACCGGCCATCATCGCAACGGCATCCTGCTCGCTCCAGGAACCGCGCATGCCCTCGCCGACCTCGTCTGCGGTATAGCGCCTGCTGTCGATCTCGCGCCATTTAGGCCACATCGCACGTCTATGCCTGCAGCATGTGACAACCACTTTGCTGCTGCGCTATAACGATAAGTTCTGCTCTTGTGGCTCCGCACTTGCAGTTCCGGTCTTGTAGTCCGCGCTAGGTCGGAAGCGGCATTCCGTCCGGAGCTGAGCATCTCACGAATACGAAACGCCGGGTTCACGGCGAAGGAGACTGACGGATGGCGACTGCTGTTGCTGCGAAAGGCCTGGAGGGCATTGTAGCCACTACCTCCAGCATCTGCTGGATTGATGGCGATGCCGGCGTGCTCGCCTATCGCGGCATCGACATCCACAAGTTGGCCGAGCAGTCCAACTTCGAGGAGACCACCTACCTGCTGTGGAACGGCCGGCTGCCCAAAGCCGCTGAGCTCGACGCCTTCCGCAAGGAGCTGGCAAAGGCTCGCGTGCTTGATCCGAAGATCGTCGAGCTGCTGCGCTCCTTCCCCAAAGACGTGACGCCAATGGAAGTCCTTCGGACGGCGGTTTCTGCACTGAGCTGCTATGACCCGGATGAGAAGGACAACTCGCACGCTGCAAACCTCCGCAAGAGCTTCCGGCTCACCGCTCAGATCGCCATGCTGGTCGCGATTTACGACCGCATCCGCAAGGGTAAGCCGCTGGTGGAGGCCGATCCGTCACTTTCCCACGCCGGCAACTTCCTCTGGATGCTGAACGGCGAAAAGCCTTCCGAAACCGCGACTCGCACCATGGACGTCGCGCTGATCCTGCACGCGGACCACGAGTTGAATGCCTCCACTTTCGCCGCCCGCGTGATCGCCGCCACGCTCTCGGATATTCATTCCGCTATCACCGGTGCGATCGGCGCTCTCAAAGGCCCGCTCCACGGCGGTGCAAATGAAGCCGTGATGCGTATGCTCTTCGCCATCGACAAGAACGGCGAAGATGCGGTCGAGCACGTGAAGGCGATGCTGGCGGCGAAGAAGAAGATCTCCGGCTTCGGCCATCGCGTCTACCACACCGAAGACCCGCGCGCGACTCATCTGCGGCGGATGAGCGAAGCCCTCGGCAAATCGGCGAACAAGACGAAATGGTTCGACATGTCGCGCGCGATCGAGAAGTACATCAATGCCGAGAAAAAGCTGAACGCCAATGTGGACTTCTACTCTGCGTCCACCTACACCACGCTTGGCATTGATATCGATCTCTTTACGCCCATCTTCGCAGTAAGCCGCATCTCCGGCTGGGCCGCGCATGTCATCGAGCAGCATGACGACAACCGGCTGATCCGTCCCCGAGCCGACTACATCGGCGCGGAATATCCGGCTGAGTACACGCCCATCGAAAAGCGGTAGAACACGGAGACGGCAAAGGCGCAGCCAGCAGCTGCGCCTTCTACGTTAACGGTCCTGGCTGCTACATGCCTCCGCCCTGTCCCTGTTTCTGGCTGGCCGGCGGCACAATGCCGTTCATGCGCAGGTACTCCACCATCTGACCGTAGTGGTCCATGGAGTGGGCCAGGCAGATGGTCGCCCACCCGGCACGGGTCAACTGCATCTTGCCTGAGCCAACGGTGATGAAGGCATTCTGCGGTGTCATGGTGTCGATGCCCTTCTGCGCAAAGGCGAAGGAGTCCTTCAGTGCCTGGACCAGCTCGTCTTTGCTCTTCAATGCCTTGAGCTTGGCGTCATCCGGCGCGCCACTGAGCCCGAAGCCGGAGAAGAAGAAGTAGTTCGCTTCTGCGAGGTGCTGGACCTGTGCGCCGAAGGTACGGACGCCGTCGAACTTGCCCGCCGTCGGCGCGAAGTCATACTTCTCGGCCGGCATCGCTTCCGCAGCACTCACTACTTCCCCGGATAGCTGCTTGAGCAGCTGGCCATAAACCTCCGATGGCGCCTTAGCACCCGCCGATTCAGCGGCCGGCGCCTTGGCCTTCATAGCCGTCTGCGCTGGCGCTGTCGTCTGCACCATCATGCCGCCCACCAGCATGACGGCCGCCATTGCAAATCCTCGTGACTTTCTACAGCTCTTCTGCCTACCGTTCATCTTGGAAAGCCTCCCGTGCTCTCAGCACCGCCAGAAGCCTAGCAGAACGGGATGAACTCCCGCGATAGGAATGGTTTAGGGCGACCGATAATCTCCGCCCCGGCGCCAGATGCGGTGACGAACGACCGGCCGGCGGTGACTGCAGCGTAAACTGGAAGTTAGCCATGCGCCGCGTCTACATGGATGCCAATGCCACCACGCCTCTCGCACCAGAGGTGTTCGTGGCCATGCGTCCGTGGTTTACCGAGCAGTTCGGCAACGCGTCCTCGATCCACTTTCACGGCCAGCGCGCACGGGCCGGCGTAGAGCGAGCGCGCGAGCAGGTGGCTCGCCTGCTGGGTTGCCGCGCTGCCGAGGTCATCTTCACCAGTGGTGGGACGGAGAGCGATAACCTGGCCCTGGCCGGGGTGCTCAAGGCCGGAGATCACCTCATCACCAGTGCCATCGAGCACCATGCTGTGCTCCATACTGCCGAGCGGTTGCGCGATCGGGGCGTCGAGGTCACGTTTCTGCCCGTCGATGCTTCCGGAGCCGTTGATCCCGCGGACGTTCGCCGTGCCCTGCGCCCGAATACGCAGCTCATCAGCGTGATGATGGCCAATAACGAGATCGGCACGCTGCAGCCGGTGACCGAAATCGGCGCCATCGCGCAGGAAGCGGATGTGTACTTCCATACCGACGCGGTGCAGGCCGCGGGCAAGGTGCCCATCGACGTGACCGCCATCGGCTGCGACCTGTTGACCATCTCGGGCCACAAGTTCCATGGTCCGCAAGGGACCGGTGCACTCTACGTTCGCAAGGGTACGCATCCGGAACCGCTGATCTTCGGCGGCCCGCAGGAGCGCCAACGCCGCGCTGGAACGGAGAACCTGGCGGGCATCGTCGGACTGGGCCACGCAGCAGAGATGGCGCAGGCCTTTGCCGCCGGTAATGGCCCAGCGCGGCTAGCTGCGCTGCGCGACCGCCTGGAGCACAACATTCTAGCGCGCGTGGATGAGGCGGGTATCTATGGGGGGCAAGCCCCGAGAGTACCGAACACCACGAACATCTGGTTCGATCATCTGGAAGGCGAGGCGCTGGTGATCGCGCTGGACTTGAAGGGGCTGGCGGTGTCTGGCGGATCGGCCTGCACGTCCGGCGCCATGGATCCATCGCATGTGATGTCGGCGATGGGCGTGCTGCCGGCGCGCGCGCGCGCCAGCCTGCGCTTCAGCCTGGACACAGGCGCAACGGAGAAGGACATCGACTTCGCGCTGGAACTGGTGCCAGCCGCGGCGGCGCGGCTGCGGGAGTTGTCACCCTTCTACAAGCCGTCTGCGAACGCGGCGCCCGAGCCTGCCGGAAGCTCGATTTAGCACATAGGATTTTGTGACCGAGACAGTAACCAATTCGAATGCGGATCGCGTCCGCACCGCGGTGGCCCCGCGAACCGTTGCGGTAGCAATGTCGGGCGGGGTCGATTCTTCGACCGTTGCCGCCATGCTGCAGGCCGAGGGGCACACGCTCATCGGGCTCACCATGCAGCTGTGGAATCAGCGCCGTCTCGCCGGCCGCGAGGGCATGCCGGAGGAGGTGCAGGGCCGCTGCTGCTCCGTGGACGATGTGTACGACGCGCGGCGCGTGGCCGAGCGGCTGGGCATTCCCTACTACCTGGTCAACCACCAGGAGCGCTTCGAGCGCGAGGTGGTGAAGCCGTTCGTCGCCGAGTACCTGGCCGGACGCACGCCGATTCCCTGCAGCCTGTGCAACAACCATCTCAAGTTCGATCAGCTATTACTGACCGCGCGGCAGATCGGCGCGGAGCTGATCGCGACCGGCCACTATGCTCGCAATGAGTACGACGAGGCCAGCGGACGCTGGCTCCTGAAGCGGCCTGCGGATGCGAGCAAGGATCAGACTTACTTCCTCTTCGGTCTGACGCAGGAGCAGCTTGCCCACACGCTCTTCCCGCTCGGCGGCTACACCAAGCCCGAGGTGCGGGAGCAGGCGCGCGCCTACGATCTGGGCATCGCGACCAAGCCCGACTCGCAGGAGATCTGCTTCATTCCGGGCGGTGACTACAAGCGCTTCATCGATGCCTACCTCGACGAGCAGGGCGAGACCATGCCGGACTCGCGCGGCGAACTCGTCACCACGACAGGCACAGTGGCGGGACGTCACGAGGGCATTCACCAGTTCACCGTCGGGCAGCGCAAGGGGCTGGGCGTGGCATCACCCACGCCGCTCTACGTGCTCTCAATCCATCCGGAGAGCCATCGCGTCACCATCGGCAGCGAGGACGAGCTGCTCGGCCGCACGCTGGTCGCGCGCCAGCTCAACTGGATCTCGGTTGCCGATCTCACCGCGCCGATGCGGGTCCGCATCAAGGTGCGCCATCGCCACGAGCCTGCGCTCGCGACCATCGAGAAGAGCGGGGCGGACGAGGTGACGGCCACCTTCGACGAGCCGGTACGCGCGATCACGCCGGGGCAGGCCGCCGTCTTCTATCGGGAGGATGTGGTGGTGGGCGGCGGCTGGATCGTAGCTGATCGCTGAAGGCTGGCCAGTGAAGGCCGGCAACTGAAACCGTACAGGTCACGTTACCCTCCACCCCTCCCCCCTCCGGCACCGGAGGGGAGCTTGTAACCCATTTCCTTTCTTCGGTTTAGGCCCTCTTCCGTGGGCTAAAAATGTCATTCCAAAGGAGTTATCGCTAAAAATGTCGAAACAAAGGACTTAGAGCCAGAGGTCCGTCAGTGCAAAAAGCAAAAGCCCGTTCCGGGTGGGAATGGGCTGATATGTTTCTTCCGATTTCGTGCTGAATTTGTAGCTCTATTTCCAGTGTAGCGAAATCGGCGAACCGGCATGCCACAAATCCGGTTACATTTTCCGCGCCTTCCCGAATTGGGCGTCGCGATCGGATTTCAGCAGAAAGCTAGTACGGGTCCTGCTCCACCTTTCGCACGATAACGGCTGCACTTGTGCCGTTGGCATGCGGCCGCTTGCGGCGGAAGGAGCCGAAGCCGGCGCGCAATCCTTCCAGCACGCCGCTGAGGTGACGGATAGGAGCCGCGATGCCTTCCTGCACGGCTGCTGTCGCGTGACCGATTCCGTTGATGGTGCTGGAGACGATGTGGTCCACGCGCGCCGCCTGATGATGCGTGCGCTCCACCATGTCGCTCACCGATACGGTGATGTGCTGCGTCTCGCTGCGCAGGATGTCGCTGACCTCGACCAGGTTCGAGGTGATGTGCTTCAGTTTGGGAGAGAGTTCGTCGACCATAGCGTGCGCGGAAGCCACCATCGGGCCGAGGTGCGGCGCGATCGAGGTCTCGTAGTGGTCGAGCATCCGGTGGACGCGCTTGCGAGCGTCCAGGAGTGTCTTGGCAAGTGCGATCAGAACCGCGATGAAGACCAGGACACCCACGCCAACAATAATGGTGAGTGCCAGCAATATGCCGCTGAGCGGGTCGTGCATGGGTGCCGCTTTCTCTGAGTGAAGTGATGAGAAAAAGCCGCGACACATGTACTGCTATCGCGGCCGTCCGTAGAGCCGGCCAGGATCGCCCGGCTCGGCTTACGTAGTGCGATACGCCTGCTGGCCCGCTTCCACGGCGTTTGAGATTCGATCGGCGTCCTCGCCGGAAGTGTTGTGATAGGCGCGCTTGCCCTCGTCGACGGCGGTGTTGACCTTGTCGACCTGCTCGCTGACCACCTGCCGGCCGCGATCGACATACTGGTTCCACTGCGCGCGTCCGCGATCCACCGCGTCCTTGCCTTTATCGACATATTCGTTTAACTGATCGCGCCCGCGGTCGGCGAAGTCGGTGACCTTATCCGCAGCTTGCCGTGACCGTTGCCGCACGAACTCAGAACCCTCGCGCGCCGAGGAAGCCAGATCTTCGCGCGTTTCCTGACCCGCCTTGGGCGCGTACAGCACACCGGCGGCAGCCCCGATACCCAGTCCAACGAGAAACCATCCGAACCCACCTTTATCAGCAGACATATACATCTCTCCTTGGCTGCTCACGTCCGTATCCGCAGGCAGCTACTTTGAAATTGCGCAAGCGCCCAGACCGTGCGCTGTTCTCGCTGTGTTCTGACCCATAGATAGATGCCCGGCTGGTGACAACTGCTGCCCAACCGAACGACCCATCGTCTCACGAGTAGCGCATGGCTGGTGCAGCGATCTTTTCCCGGAGCGCGGGCCTTCGGAGCGTGGGGCTTTGGTTGCGCGATGAGGAACGTGGAGAGAATTCGCTGCAACAGGCACGACATTCACCCCGTCAGACGTTCAGAATAGAGATGTTCGCGGACAGCCTGCAGGCAAGCCGGCTTCCACCCGAAAGGATATCTGGAATGGTGATTCGTTCGTTCACTCGACCCTTCAGTCGACGAGGGCTGCAAGCGGCGCTTCTCGCCGGTTCTTTGCTGGTTGCGTCAGGCTGCAAACATAGCTCTCCCAACGCAAATGAGACTCCGCAGGCGGCTGCCCCGCCCGCCGCAGCGCCGGCGCCGGCCCCGCGCAGCGACCAGGAGATCGCCAGCGATATCCAGAACCGCATCAACGCGGAATCGGCGTTGAACGGCCAGAACATCCAGGTGAGCGTGAATGCGGCAACCGCGACCCTGAACGGGACGGTGAACAACGACGCTGCACGGGCCCTGGCCGCAGCGGACAGCGGAGCTGTTACCGGTGTGCGCACCGTCATCAACAACCTGACTGTGGCTCCGCAGCGTGCGGTCAAGCGGCCGCCGCCGCCGAAGCCGGAGCGCCGCCACCATCGGCCGGATCAGAATGCAGACCAGCAGGCGATGACACAGCCTGCGCCTGCGCCACCTCCGCCACCACAGGAAGCGGCACCTGCCGAGCCGCCGCCACCTCCACCACCACCAGCCCCGGTCGTCCGCAACGTCACCGTAGCGGCGGGCACGTCGCTGCCCATACGGCTGGCGGATGCACTGGATAGCGCCACCACGCAGACAGGGCAAGTCATTCACGGCACGCTGGCAGCCGATGTCATCGCAGACAACATGATCGCCATCCCGAGCGGCACACCGGTGACGGGCCGGGTGGTAGACGCGAAGGATGCAACGCACTTTTCGGGCAGCTCGCTGCTCTCCATCGAGATAACCCAGATCGAGTTGAAGGGACAGCCGGTCGCAGTCAGCACCGCTCCGTTCAGCCAGCAAGGGAAGGGACGAGGCAAGAACACGGCGTTGAAAACCGGCGGCGGTGCGGCGCTGGGCGCGATCATTGGCGGCCTGGCCGGCGGCGGCAAGGGCGCGGCGATCGGAGCGGCATCGGGCGGCGGCCTGGGAGCGGGTGTTAACGCCGTTACCCGAGGCCAGCAGGTGAAGATTCCCGCGGAAACGCTGGTCAACTTCAAGCTGCAATCGCCGATCAGCGTT
>DASXGY010000093.1:0-9910 GCA_036488835.1 Acidobacteriaceae bacterium | reverse complement strand
CGGTGCCGCCGCAGAGCAACGAATACAGGCGCACGCTGGCCGCGTACCGGCATTGGGTGGAGCTTGCGAAGCAGGATCCAGGCGGCGGCCTGCCGCCGGTGGCGCGGCAACTGAAGCCGGGCGATGCGTATGCGGGTGCGGTGCGGATGCGCGAGTTGCTGGTGCTGGATGGTGACCTGAAAGAGGAGGCGGTAGAGCCCGACGCTTCGACTTCGCAGCGGAAGCGCTACGACCCGGCATGGGCGGCGGCAGTGCGGCACTTCCAGTTCCACCACGGATTGCAGGCGGATGGGAAGGTCGGGCCGCCAACGATCGTGGCCATGAATGTGCCGACCGCCGAACGCGTGCACCAACTCGCGATTGCGCTGGAGCGCTGGCGTTGGCTGCCGGATGTCTACCAGAACGCGCCCATCTTCGTGAATCTGCCGGAGTTCAAGCTGCGCGTGTATTCCGATGAGCCGCCACCGACACTCGATCTAAAGCCGGAAGTTCCCGAGGACGTGGCGGTGGTGCATGCAAGCGAGCGGCCCGCGCCGGCGGACATGACAAGCGACCACACAAAGATCGCCCTCGAGATGAACGTGGTCACGGGCAAGGCGGGCATTAAGCCGCCGGAGAAGCCGGGGCAGCAGCCGGAAGATCATCAGACGCCGATGCTGGTGAACCTGATGCGCTACCTGATCTTCCGGCCGTATTGGTCGGTGCCCATAGACATTACGCAGAGGGAGGTTCTTCCGGGAATCGCAAAGGACCCGAACTATCTGGCGGAGCATGACTTTGAAATCGTCGACCATCGCAAGAAGCCGGTGATGTACACGCCGAAGCTGGACAAGCTGCTATTGCATGGCGAGCTGATGGTGCGGCAGGATGCAGGCCCGGATAATTCGCTCGGGCTGGTGAAGTTCATGTTCCCCAACCCGTACTCGATTTACCTACACTCGACGCCGGCGGTGGGGCTCTTCACCCGGACGCGGCGCGATTATAGCCATGGTTGCGTGCGGGTAGAGAAGCCGCTGGCGCTGGCGGCATGGATCCTGCGCGACCGCGAGGAGTGGACCCCGGACAAGATCGACGAAGCGATGAATACCGGCGACGACAACAAGGCAGTGGGACTGAAGCAGACCATCCCGGTGACGATCTTCTACGACACGGCATACGTCGAGCCGGATGGGACCGTCGATTTCACGCGCGACATCTATGGCTATGACCGGCTGCTCGATGAGACGCTGGCGGTGGGGCGGCCGTATCCGACCAAGGCGATCACGCCGGTGGTGGATGTGCATGACGAGCGGTGATCGAGCGATCCGGGTGTTCTGAACCGCACTACACAGGTCGCTCGGTCACTGGGATTCACTCCTTCTCCTGAATTGGCCATACCGTCTCCAATCTCCCGAATTCAAGGGGCCTTTAGAACAATCGTTCCGCTGGGGTTGTTTTTTCCGCTTCGCAATGCGCCTCCTTGATTTGGTTGAGAGAAAGCGTCTCTGCAATCGGGATGGTAAATTCGCCGCGCGCGACTTCGTCGGCGAGCTCGTAGAGGCGCGAGGCGTCGGGCTGCGTCTGGAACGCTTCGACTTTGATGTTGTAGCGGTTCGCATCGGGAGGAGCCTCTATCGGGAGGAGCCTCTAAAGACTGTCCCGAAGACGCCGCCGGGTTTTAGTGCTCTAAGCGCACGCGCGGCGGTGGGGTCGCCCACCGTCGGCTACGGCAACGACATGCGAAAAGCTACATTCCCGTGGCGTGAGTGGTGTGGTGGCGGCGCTGTGCGATTTGCCTGTGGTGCGCGCTGGCCCGGCGGAGGTGGCCGCGGCGGTGGCGGCGTGGGGAGTAGGTCCAGGTGCGGATGGCGCCAACGTCCACGTGCACGAAGTGCGAGGTGGGATAGTAGCCAACCCCGCCTTCGTTGAGCGAGAGCGCGGCATTGCGGAGGCGTACGGTGGAGGAGCCGGGGATCTGGATGTCGATGGCGTGACCGAGGATGTGCTGCGAGTGCTCGGCCACACCCTGGCTGGAGGCGCGGAGAACGTCGTTGGTTTCCTGGGTGCGGTAACCGCAAACGACGTCGATGGTCGTGCCGGGCCGGCGAAGACGGATGAGGATGTCGTGGAGCAGATCGAACTCGCGCGGGTCGTAGGCGATGACGTCATTGGTGTTGTGGTCGCGCAGGAAGTAGTTCAGGCGGGCGACGGCATCGGGCTGATAGTCGTCGCCTATGCGATAGACGATGTCGATGTTCTCGAGCGTATGCGTGTTGTGCAGCCGTAGGCGATAGGGCTCCGTTGCGTAGGCGGCGGGCACAACCGGTATGGCAGCGGCGAGTGCCGTGCGGAAGTCGGGGTCGTTGACCTGGGCGGCGGGATTGTCTTCATCCGGAGTGGTGCGGATGGCGGGCTGCAAGGGAAGTTCTCCGGCGGGAGTGGCGGACTGATTCGCGGCCTTGGTCGGCTCGGCGGCTGGCGGTATGAATTGCGGCGCGCTCGAATCGGGGGGAGTGGTCAGGATGACTGGCTCGGCGGCGGCGTCTGGCTCTTGCGCGCGCCCGTGGGTCGGACCCACGGTGAATACAAAAGCAAGAGCTGCGATCGCGAGTAAGGTACGGTGCCGCAAAAGCAGGCCTCCAGAGAGCTGTGGGAGATACCAAATGAGCGGAGCAAATGGGGATTACCTCAGCTCATTCGTGTCCTTCAATTGTAGGGGAAATTAGCTCGGGAACCAGTACGTCTTTTTGGGGACGCAATGGGACGCGTGACAGAGGGGTAATACGCGGTCCGGCGAGGAGCCGTGCTGCCTCGGAAGTTGATGATGCTGCGGCAGATTCGGTGAGCACTTTCGTCTTATCGAGGAGGCGCGGTGTGTCCATGGGCGGGGTCGGCTTCTTCCGCGACCGGCTCCTGCGGGCGCGCGTAGAAGGCGGCGCATTCTCTTGCGAGGACTCCGCCTTCGATCTCGAGGTCGTGTCGAAATGCATCGCGGATGAAATCGAAGGAGTTATTGTGCCGCGATTCGAAGTACACCGCGTGTACGTCGTCGCGCCCAGCGCCGTAGACGATGCGGCTGATGCCTGACCACAGGCAGGCCATGGTGCACATGCCGCATGGCTGCAGTGTGCAGTAGAGCGTGCAGCCCTCGAGCGAATTGGTCTTGAGCTCGGCGCAGAGCCGACGGATGACGACCATTTCTGCATGCGCTGTCGGATCGTGCCGCATTTCGCTTTCATTGAAGCCTGCGCAGAGGATCGCGCCATCTTTGACCAGTACTGCGCCGACCTCCGCACCACCGGGTGCCTGCTGGCCTTTGCCTGCCTGCTCAATCGCGAGTCGCATGAAACGGAGATCCTGCGCAGTGGCCATGCCGGTTGGATGCTTAGCCGATGGTCCATTGCAAGCGATGGCTGGCCAGGACCTTGGGTGCGTATACGATCCAACCCTCCACGTATACCACCGCGCCGGATGTCATAGCTGGTTGGTTGAAGCGAAGGGTCTGCTCTGCAAGAGACACGGTCACGCGGGAGGCGTGCTGCGCCGCAGGATCGGCGGCATGCGCCAACCGTATCTGTATCGCATCGGGGAGACCCGAACAGAGGCAGAGCGAGACCAGATCGCAGAAGCCGAGGGCCGCGGTGAAGCGGTCGAGGTCGGTGCGCGGTATGGAAGATGCGGCCTCCTGCGGGACGCGCCTTTGCGTCTCTTCCTCGACAAATGCGGCATGATGAGGATCGCCGTCGCGGGGCGCGAGCAGGCAGAAGTGACGACTGGTCAGGATGCCGGCCAGGGCAGAGAGTGCCTCCGCTTCGCGGATGGACTTGCGCCATGCATTTACGGCGCTCTTCGCCGGAGAGGCGACGAAGGACTGAGGCTGCTTCGTTCCAGCGGCTTCGAGCGCGGCGAGATCGGATTCCGCCCAGCCAGCGTCGTGGCCGCCGATGGCGTCGATGACTTCGGGACGGAGCGGACCGAAGATTTCGGGCTTCAGAGCCTTTGCGAGTTGTGCCGCGAGGGCCGCGTGCGCCGGCTGCGAGATGCAGCCGGCGACGGTGCTCCCCGGTGGAAGCTGTTGCGTCCTGACGAATGCCGGCCATGCATCCTCGCCGGAGGTTGCTTCGGCTGAGATCGAGTGGCCGATGCGGAGGATCATGCTGGCTTGGATGCGGAAGTGAGGCGCTGCCTGCGCTCCTTAGAAACCAGGCGCAATACTGGGCCGACTACTTCGTCTGGACGCCATGGTCAAGCTGATTACGCGAGTGACCTGCCAGGCGTCGCCTTTGTTTTGTTCCACGCCGGATCGGACTTGTGGGGCTTCCATCCCCCTCTCGCATCGCGAAGATGGTGCACCCGATGTGGTGGCAGTGCGGGCGCTGCTACTTGATCGCCGTCCATTTCCAGTCGCGGACTTCGGGCATGTCTTCGCCGTGCTCGGAGACGTAGAGCTTGTGCTTCTCCATCATCTCGGAGTGGCGCTGGCGGAATTCGGGAAAGCGCTCCTGAAAGCGCGGGACATATTTGAGAGCGTCGAGGGCCAGCGTATAGCGGTCGAGCTCGTTGAGCACAGTCATGTCGAACGGTGTAGTGGTGGTGCCCTCCTCTTTATAGCCGTGGATGTGAAATCCATTGTGGTTGTGGCGCTTGTAGGTGAGCTTGTGAACGACGGTCGGGTAGCCGTGGAAGGCGAAGATGACGGGCTTGTCCACGGTGAAGAGGCGGTCGAAAGCTTCGTGCTCGATGCCATGGGGATGCTGATCAAAGGTCTCCAGGGTGAAGAGGTCGACGACATTGACGACGCGGACGCGCAGGCCGGGCGCCCAGTCGCGCAGCACGGTGACGGCGGCCATGGTTTCGAGCGTGGGGACGTCGCCGGCGCAGGCCATGACGACTTCCGGATCATCCGAATTTGAGGCCCACTTCCACTCGCCGACGCCAGCGATGCAATGCTGCACGGCGGCTTCGATCGAGAGCCACTGCGGCGCCGGCTGCTTGCCGCAGATCGTGAGGTTGACGTAGTTACGCGAGCGGAGGCAGTGGTCCGTGACGGAGAGCAGCGTGTTGGCGTCCGGCGGGAGATAGATGCGGACGGTATCGGCTTTTTTATTGGCGACGTGGTCGATGAAGCCGGGGTCTTGGTGGGAGAAGCCGTTGTGGTCCTGGCGCCAGACGTGTGAAGTCAGTAGGTAGTTGAGCGAGGCGATGGGCTTGCGCCAGGGCAGCTTGTGGCAGGCTTTGAGCCACTTGGCGTGTTGGTTGAACATCGAGTCGATGATATGGATGAAGGCTTCATAACAGGAGAAGAAGCCGTGGCGGCCGGTGAGCAGGTAGCCCTCGAGCCAGCCCTCGCAGAGATTTTCTGAGAGCACTTCCATGACGCGGCCATCGACGGAGAGGTTTTCGTCGACCGGCAGGAATCGCGCCTCCCAGCGTTTGCCGCTGGCCTTGTAGACGGCCTGCAGGCGGTTGGAGGCGTTCTCGTCGGGCGCAAACATGCGGAAATTGCGGGTAGCGAGATTGCGGCGCATGACCTCTTCGAGCATGTTGCCGAGGATCGTGGTGGCGGAGTTCTCGCTTGCGCCGGGCGTGGTGACTTCGAGGGCGAAGTCGCGGAAGTTGGGCATGTTGAGCGGCTGGAGGAGCAGGCCACCGTTGGCGTGCGGGTTGACGCTCATGCGTTCGAGTCCGCGCGGCGCGACGGCTCCTATGGACTCTTGCAGGCAGCCGTTTTCGTCGAAGAGCTCGTCGGGTTTGTAGGAGCGGAGCCACTCTTCGAGCAGCTTCAAGTGCTCCGGGTTAGTGCGCACTTCTTCAAGTGGTACTTGATGGGCTCGCCACGTGCCTTCGATCTGCACTCCGTCCACGAATTTGGGACCGGTCCAGCCTTTCGGTGTGGCCAGGATCAGCATGGGCCAGCGCGGACGGGTGGCGTCCTTCTGCTCCCGGGCGTGCTTCTGGATACGGCGGATCTCGGCATAGATGGTATCGAGGGTCTCTGCCATACGGCGGTGCATCTCGGCGGGATCGTCACCTTCCAGAAAGTAAGGGGTGTAGCCGTAGCCCTCAAAGAGCGCCTTGAGTTCATCCGGCTCGATGCGGGCGAGGATGGTGGGGTTCGCGATCTTGTAGCCGTTGAGGTGAAGAATGGGAAGGACGGCGCCGTCGGTGATGGGGTTGAGGAACTTGTTCGAGTGCCAGGAGGCGGCGAGGGAACCGGTTTCGGCCTCGCCGTCGCCGACGATGCAGGCCACGAGCAGATCGGGATTGTCGAAGGCAGCGCCGCAAGCGTGAAGCATGGAATAGCCAAGCTCGCCACCTTCGTTGATGGAGCCTGGGACGTTGGCGGCGTTGTGCGAGGGGATGCCGTAGGGCCACGAGAACTGGCGGAAGAGACGTTTGAGACCGTCGTGATTGCGCTCGATGTCGGGGTAGACCTCGGTGTAGGTGCCTTCGAGATAGGTGTTGGCGATGATGCCGGGAGCGCCGTGACCGGGGCCGACGACGACCATGGCGTTGGCGTGCTGATGGCGGATGATGCGGTTGAGGTGGAGGTAAATGAAATTGAGCCCGGGCGTGGTGCCGAAGTGGCCGAGCAGGCGAGGCTTGATGTCGTCGCGGGTGAGCGGACTGCGGAGCAGGGGATTATCGCGCAGATAGATCTGGCCGACAGAGAGATAGTTGGCAGCGCGCCAGTAGGCGTCCATAAGATCGAGCTCGTGCTGGTCCAGATGCGATGAGTCGGGATGTGCCGCTGCCGGGGTTTTCGGACTATGGGATGTGGGCTTGGCTTTGGCGGCGGTCGGCATGTGCATCTCCTTGCGGTTGCGGAACGTGGGTGCGGCGTAGGTCTCTGCTGTTGGATGCAGCCGGAGTGCCTTGATTTACTTCAGGTGACATCGGCTCTGTTACTCCGATGTTAAAGAGTGGCGGCGGTGATGGTATACAGGCCAGGGACGGACAGGAACGCATGGCGTTTGCAGTGCGGGCGAGATGGTTGGTGGCTGTCGCGTGCGGTGCCTCGTTGGTGCTCACCGCGAACTTGCAGAGCGCTAGCGGAGCGGTAAAGGCGGTTTCATCGGCGACGCCTGTTGCAAGTTCGCCCGACGCTGCATGCGCCGAATGCCACCGCGCAATTTACGAGCACTACGAGACGACGCCGATGGCGCGTGCGAGCGGCCCCGCGTCGGACGGGTTGATGGAAGGTAGCTTCACCCACGCAGCCTCCGGCGTTCATTACCGAATATTTCAGCGCGATGGCGCGGGCTGGCTGAGCTATGCGCGGCCTGCGACCGCAGGAGGTGGATACCTGAACGGGGAAGTGAACCTTGCGTACTTTGTGGGCTCGAACACGCGGGGGCGCACGTATCTGTTTGAGCGCGACGGCTACTGGTTTGAGACGCCGGTGAACTGGTATGCCAAAAAGCGCGTATGGGATATGGCGCCGAATTTTCTGGATGCGCACGAAATGCCCCTGACCTTGCCGGTCGATGCGAACTGCCTGCACTGCCATGTGAGCGGCGTGGCAGTGGCGCTGCCCGGCGCGCGCAATCGCTTCGCGGGGGCGCCGTTTGCCCACGGAGGGATTGGTTGCGCATCATGTCACGGCAATGCGGCGGAGCATCTGCGGACGAAGGGCAAGGTGGCGGTGCTGAATCCGGCGAAGCTAGACGCAGAGCGCCGCGACTCGGTGTGTTTGCAGTGCCATCTCGAGGGCGAGACGGCGGTGTACCGGCTGGGGCATTCGCTGGCGGCCTACCGGCCAGGGGAGGCTTTGTTCGACAGCGTTGCTTACTTTGTGCACGAGGGTGAGATTGGACCGAATGGGCGGGCGACCTCGCAGTATGAGGCGCTGTTGCAGAGTGCGTGCAAGCGGTCGAGCGGCGATCGGATGACGTGCACAACCTGTCACGATCCGCATGCGAGCCAGTCGACTGCAACGGCGGGGGAGCGGGTTGCGTTCTATCGCGCGAAGTGTTTGAGCTGCCATACGGGCGCGAAGTTTGCGACGACGCATCATCCGGAGCAGCCGGACTGTGCGAGCTGCCACATGCCGCGTGCCGGGAGCGAGGACATTGCGCACGAGCAGGTGACGGATCATCGGATCCAGATCGTGAACGGCCCTTTGCGGAACCCACACGAAGGCGCGAGCAAGAGCGGGGTGCTGGTCCTGATCGGCGAGGAGAAGGCGACCGACCGCGAGCTGGGGCTGGCATATGCGCAGATGGCGCAGCGCGGCGATCGGGTGAGCGCGGAAACGGCACTGGCGTTGTTACAAAAGGCGGAGGCGCTGGAGGCGGCAACGGCGAAGGACGCGGAGTTACATACGGAATTGGGTTTTCTGGAGCAGCGGGCAGGGGACCTTCATGCAGCGGACCGTGAGTACCGCGCAGCCCTCGCAGCCGATCCTGACGACGGCACGGCACGCGGCGATATGGCGGTGCTGTTCGGCGCGACTAACGATTATGCGACGGCGGTCCGGCTGTGGCAGCGTGTCTTCGATGCCGACCCGGCGCAAGCAGCTGCGGGCTACAACCTGGCGCTGGGACAATGCCAGCTGGGGCAGAAGGACGATGCGGAGGCCGCGTTGAAGCGGCTGCTGCGCTTTGCTCCGGATAACCAGCGGGCGCGGGCGCTGGGCATGGCGCTGGCGAGTGGCACGCGAGTCTGCCTGGACGCACAGAGATAAGTTCTGCGGCGCGTCCATATTTCCTCTTGACAGAAGCACATTCTCCGTACCACTGTATTAGTACAGTGATCCTCCGTATTCATTCCGGCTCGGGCGTTCCGATTTACCTGCAGATTGAGGCGCAGGTGAAGCAGGCGGTGGCGGCGGGCGCGCTGGTACGCGATGAGGCGATGCCGTCGATCCGCCAGCTTGCGGCGGAGCTGCGTGTGAACCCGAACACGGTGGCCCGGGCGTACAGCAATCTGGAACGCGAGGGGACGATCCGCACGGTGCCGGGGGGCGGCACGTTTGTGGCGGCGCGCGCGACCGGGCTGGTGAAGTCGGAGAAGCTGCGGCGGGTGCGCCCCATTGCGACTCAGCTTGCCGTGGAGGCGAAGCAGGTGGAGCTGACTCAGGCGGACACGGTGCGGCTGCTGGAAGAGGCGTGGGCGATGCTGGGAACGCGGAACGGGGTAGAGCATGACTGACCGGGCGAATGAACTGGCGATTGAAACGCGTGATCTGGTGAAGCGCTACGGCAGCATTGCGGCCGTGGATGGGCTGAGTCTTTCGGTGCCGCGGGGCGCGGTGTACGCGCTGGTGGGGCGGAATGGATCGGGGAAGACGACGACGATCCGGATGCTGCTGGACCTGGCACGGCCCGAAGCTGGCACGGCGCGCGTGCTGGACATGGACTGCCATGCGGAGCGCGTGAAGGTCCTGGAGCGCGTGGGCTATGTGAGCGACCGGCCGCTGCTGAGCGGCTGGACCGGCGAACAACTGGTGCGCTTCAACCGCGGATTCTATTCACGCTGGTCCGATGAGTTGGTGGCGCGGTATGTGCGCGTCTTCGACATCCCGATGAAGCAGAAGTTCCGCAACTTGTCGCGCGGTAATCAGACGAAGATGTGGCTGATGCTGGCGCTGGCGCAGCAACCTGATGTGCTGATTCTGGATGAGCCGACGGCCGGGCTCGATCCGGTAGTGACGGATCAACTGCTGCGGGTGCTGGTCGACGACGTGGCGGCGGAAGGACGCACGGTCTTCATGTCGTCGCATCACCTGTCGGAGATCGAGCGTATTGCGGATTGGGTGGGGATGATCGACAAGGGAAAGCTGCTGCTCGAGGCGCCGATGGAAGAGTTGCGAGCGCGGTTCCGGCGCATCCAGGTGGCAGGTGTGGCGGAGATGGCAATGCCTGTGGCTGCGATGCGGGTGCGGCGGTCGGGCGCGAGCACGGAATATGTGGTGCGCGATGGAGCCGAG
>DASXGY010000087.1:0-3336 GCA_036488835.1 Acidobacteriaceae bacterium | reverse complement strand
AGAGGAAGCGGACATGGGCAGAAGCATCGGCGTGGTCATGACCAACAACATCACCGCCGGCCTGATTGAGAACCATCAGCTGATCGGCGAGCTGCGCCGCTATCCCGAAGACCCGGATGAACTGCACGGCCTCATCGACCTGCCCACCGACCAGCTGGTGGAGGTGATTTGCGATCTCATCATCG
Source organism: Acidobacteriaceae bacterium (assembly GCA_036488835.1). Classification (GTDB taxonomy): domain Bacteria; phylum Acidobacteriota; class Terriglobia; order Terriglobales; family Acidobacteriaceae; genus KBS-83. Next base: position 3,151 of record DASXGY010000087.1, on the reverse strand, counting down.
CGCTGAAGCCGGAGAAGGACGCTCTCGACGCCATCGGCATCGCGCTGCCTGGAATTGTGCGCGCGGGTGTGGTCGAGGACTCACCCAATCTCGGCCAGCTCAAAGGCGCGAAGATCTCGCAAAAGGTCGACGCAGTGCTGCAGGCGCGCGGCCTCCACGCCCCGATCGCACTTTTCAACGATGCGGATGCCTCCGCCGCTGGTTTCGCCGCAACGCGCAATCAACTCGACAAGGTCGTCCGCGTCTGGACCCTGGGCAACGGCATCGGCTTCGGCCGCTATCCCGACGCCGATGGTCCCTTCGAAGGCGGCCACACCGTTGTCACGCTCGATCCCAAGGAGACTTTCTGCGGCTGCGGCGGGGTCGGTCACCTGGAGGGCATCATGGGCCACCGCGCCATGCGCCTTCGCTTCATGGACATGGAGCCGGACGAAATCTTCGCCAACGCCAAGCAGGGTGACCAACGCTGCGCCGACTTCGTCAAACGCTGGCACCGCGCGCTCGCCGCCGGCACTGCCACCTCGATCCACCTCGAAGGCCCCGGCCGCTTCTATCTCACCGGCCTCAATATCAGCTTCCTCGACATCAACCTGGTCAAGCAGTACCTATGGGACATGGTGAAGATGAGCCCGCTGCAGAGTTACACGCTCGAAAGCGTGCCAGAGACTCCCGGGATAGCTGTGATCGGAGCCGGCACCGCCGCCGAACTGGAGCAGAAGCGCTAGAGCCAAAGCACGAACGGACTTACAACATAAGGATCTCCGTGCTTTGGCTGTAGGTCACCGAGCCGCACCCGCGCGCGCCACATTCTCTCCGCTCAAAGCACGATCCGTAGACAGCCGCGCATACACCGCGGTCAGCCACGAACTAAACTCCTCGTCCTTCACCCGCACAGAACCCCGAACCTCATTCTGCTCCACCGACACGGCCGCCAGGCGCGCCGGCAGCGTGTCTGCAATGGGCATCAGAGGAGACCGCCCATCCATTGCCGCCGCGAATGCGGTAGCTGCTTCCGGATTATTCGTCCCGATGGAAAAATCCACTCGGTCTTTCGACCCATAGTGAACAGCCACAGTGACGTTGCTGACCCCGCGCAGAAGTGCGTCGTTCGACACCACTACGCCCGCAGGCAAATGACGCGCCAGCACCGCGCCGGGCATCGCAAGAATGCTCCAGCAATTCACATCCGCCCGCAGCGTCATCATCCGCTTCAACAGGACACCATCGGTCGCCGACGACGACAGGTATCGGTCGAGTGCGCGCATCACCATCACCGGCGTGCCGAAGACCGCGGTGTTGTCGTCGATCACCGTCAGCCAGCGCGTGTCTATCATCCCCTTTTCCTTGCTCTGGAATGGCTTCAACTCCACGATCCTCACCCCTCGGTATTCACGTCCAGCAGCGCCGTTTGTCTCTGCTTGATTGAGAATGCGTGCGCCCTCGAAGGAGCCGCGTGCCAGCAGCAGGTGGTCGGCCAGGTCGCCGCGGGGCGAGGGCATCGCCACTTCCACCAGTCCGTCAACTTCCTGCTTATCGGCCACTCCAACCAGTGCGATCCAGTCCTTCAGATCCGCGTTGTTGTTGTTCGTCGTAAAGAGCAGACGTCCGCTCTGATTCCCTCCGCTCTGAACCCCATGATGTGGATCTTCAATCCCAGCGACAATCGCCGCATTCGCAGGAACCAGCCGCAACAAACGATCCTCTGCCGGACCGCTGCCCAGCGCACGCACACACGTCAAAGACATGGCACTCACCGCGATGAATAGATATCGTAACCACTGTGGAAACATAAGGGCTCACCTCGTGAACCCATTCCAGCAGCGCGTCCCAGCCAGTGCGATAAAGATTGGTTAAGGAAGGTAAAGATTGGTAAACCCGGACAGATAGTCCTAAGCGCTCTTTCCGCGAGTTAGTTCGACGAGCGCACGCCACAACATCCGCCCTGGGCTTTTTCTACTTTGCACATTTGATCTCGACCCGCAGCCAGCCAGGAAAGCCGCCCGGTCCGGGCTTTGCGCCCTCCACCACCTCAATCGAATGCATCGGCTCCGGTTTCATCCAGTTTGTGCCCCACTCGCCGGCGTGCGCTGGCTCCGTTCGGCTCGGTTGATCGCGAATCTTGCCGTCCGGCGTGTGATAGCGGATATGTGCCGTCGTACCGCCCGTATCGTAGCCAATGAACAAGCTGGGCCAGCGATGGAAGTGCATCGGTTCCGCATGTCCCGCTGGCGGCAAGGTAACGTGCACAACGCGAATGAATTCGTTCTCAAAAATCACCTTGTGGCTATTCGGCGCAGCTTGCACCGCATCGGAGCCATCGGGAAAGCCGGACTTGTCCTGGCCATAGAGGAAGAAGTGCCGGGCGCCCAGCAGCAGAACGCTCATGGCCACAACAGCAATGAGGGCAACCTTGGCAGCGCGCAGTCTCTTGCTTGTCGATCGCATGCGGCGCAGTATATTCCGCGGCGCGATGCTGTTGAAGCTATTTCCTAATACAGAAACGTCGGACGCAGGCAGTAGACTGAGCCGGCAATCCTCGCGCCACCATGATCCACACCCTTGCGATCTCCGGCTATCGCTCCCTCCGCGACCTCGTCCTGCCCCTCGACCGCCTCACCCTCGTCACCGGCGCCAACGGTACCGGCAAATCTAGCCTCTATCGCGCGCTACGCCTTCTCGCCGACGCCGCACTCAACTCTGTCGTATCCTCGCTTGCGCGCGAAGGCGGCCTGCCCTCCACGCTCTGGGCCGGCCCGGAGATCATCGGCCGCGCCGTCAAACGCGGCGACTACGCGGTCGAACCCACCGCTCGTAAGAAGCCCATCAGCCTCCATCTCGGCTTCGCCGCTGAACCTTATAGCTATGCCATCGACCTCGGCTATCCGCCGCCCGGGAACTCACTATTCAACCTCGATCCCGAGATCAAGCGAGAATGCATCTGGCACGGTGACGTATACCGCCGTAGCGCAGCGCTCGTCGATCGCCAGCACCACCTCGTCACTCTACCGGGCAGTGGAGAGGAACCGGTATTTCTTACTCAAGGGCTGAGCCCGGCTGACAGCATGCTCGCCACCATCGCCGATCCCCAGCGCGCGCCGGAGATGCTCGCCGTCCGTGAGTTCATCCGTGGCTGGCGCTTCTACGATGGCTT
>DASXGY010000384.1:0-2864 GCA_036488835.1 Acidobacteriaceae bacterium | reverse complement strand
GCCGGCCTGGCAGGACGCACGCATCGACAGCCTGGAATTGCACACGCCAGAAAGTGGTAGCCCGCATGCGGCGGGCCGCGGCTCGCGCATTCTCCTCAGCTTCCGGCCGATCCCGCTCTTTCCGGTGCGGCTCCGCTGGCTGGCGCTCATCGACGACTACATGGCCGATCATCATTTCTGCGATCTGCAGGTGACCGGGCCGTTCGGCTACTGGCGGCACTGCCACCTGGTAGGCCCGGAGACGCATGGCGATGTCCAGGGCACGCGCGTCACCGATGTGGTGGACTACGCATGGCCCATAGCCCCGGCCAGCTCCGTGATGGATGCGCTCGGCGGCCGGCTTCAGATTCGCCAGCTCTTTCATCATCGCCAGCGGCAGCTTTTGCGACTGCTGCGCAAAGCAATCACCACATCCTCCTAAACCACCGAGCGTGCCTCTCACATGACCGGGGGCGCTATTCTCCGTCTACTGCCCCGAACAGTTTCTCCTCGGCCCAATCGGCATCCTGCTCACCGGCAAATCGTCGGCCCCAAAGAAGAGGTGCGCATGGCACTTCTTCGATCCTTTACTCGCGAGCAGCAGGTGGTGCCTCCGCTAAAGGCCGCCTCGCCGGTTGGTTGACCTTTCCCGCTCAGTACACCTGCTGCACGTAAAGGAACCTGCGATGAGGTGGGAGCCACGCCTGATATGGCACGGACGCAAACACAGAAGGTGGATAACAGCCGCTTGCGTCGAACGAAATGAGATACCTGGGCTTCACGGAGGGCGCGACAACGTAGAAAAAATTCCGACAGTTGTCGCGCCGGAAACCGGGAGCCTCCGTCATGAGGCCAGGATCGGGGATGAAGCCGGTGGTCAGAATCTGTGTCCAGCCGTCGTATTCGAATCCCCCTTCCAGGGAAGTCCGCGGGACGCCGGAGTTGGTCACCTCGTCAAGCGCGGTAACACGCGCGCGATCGAAAGCATAAAGGTCATGTGTCGCCGCAACTGCGAAGCAGGTGAAGAAACAGAGCGTTGCCCAGCCAAGCATGTAGGAGGGCTTTCCGGCTCGCTCCTGCACGCGGCGGAGTACCAGAATCACCAGAACCATGACCAGAGGCAGCATGTACCGGTCGAAGATCATTCCGATAAACGCGCGAGGAATCAACACCGCCGCATATCCTCCAGCAAACATGAGCAACAGGAAGTGCGTGTCATGTCGCGAAAGGGCTCGCGACTTGACTCGTCCCTGATCAGCCTCAGGACTGTGGCTGCCAATCTTCAGCAGGAAGCCACTGCATACCACGCTCACTACTACAGAGAGAGTCAGCAGCAATCGATACGGCAAATGCAGGAAGACCGGGGCGTGCCCAGCTATTTCGTTTTGCTGTTTTACACCTGCATAGGTGATGTTGTCGGGTAGCCAGAGAGGAACGAGCGGTTGATATGCGGCCGCATTTCCGTGCAGGAAGAGGGCACCGATCACTCCGACAACTGCGGCAGATACGATCCCTGCGGTGATAAATGCGATCGACCTCTGCCTGCGGCTCAGGCGCCCAAGCGCCAGCGGTGAAACCATCAGCACCGGAAGTGAAAGCATGGCTAATGTCGACACACTCCGCAGGAGCGTCTCCGAGAAAGTAATGACATCCCAGCCATTGAAGAGCTTCTCTGGTACGGAAAAGGGCTGCGCATAATACCAGTGCAGATAGCCGAGGATCGCGATAAATCCAACAACCCAGATAAGAACACCACTGAGCAGCGCGCCCTTCGTTCTGCGCATCAGCCATGCCGTGGCGGGCACAAGGACCAGGACCCCCAGCCATGCCGTCTGGCGAACGGTTCCATCGGCAATGTTCGACAGACCCGCGAACCAGATCCATCCCAACGCCGAGCGGCTACTATGCGCAAGTAAGGCGCGCTGGCACGCATACATGCAGAGCACAATGCAGAACAAACCGGACGCGTCCGACATGAAGTTCAGCTCCATCATCAGCCATGCCGGCGACAGAATGACGGTAAGTGTCGCAAGCGTCGCGTTCCATGCCGTCAATCCGAATTGCGTCGCCACGCGATGCGTGAGATACGCGTTGACCAGCGAGACCACAAATACCGAAACACGCGTGACCGTGAACGAAAAACCGAACCATTTGATGAACAGAGCACCCAGATAGAGCTGCCAGCCCATTGGCATCGCTGCCCAGCGGTTGTAGACAATGTGTCCCGTCGCTGCCAGCATCTGCGCCGTGCGCACGTAAGAGAAATCGTCGCTGATCCCAATCTCTGCGAAGGGCTTGATCAGAACAGCGCAGAACAGCAGCATCAGAACGCATGCGAAGGCGTGCACACGGTTCTGCCCTTCACCTTTCAGAGCGAAGGGCCCGGTTACGGTCTGCGTTAACACCCGCCAGTATATGGCGGTACCACTGGATCAGCCCGGCTGGCTATGCTGCGCCGCGAGCGCCGTCGCTCTCACATGATGGGGTGCTATCCTCCGCGTACCCGCCCCCGAACAGTTTCCTCCTCGGCCCATTGGGCGTCCCCCTCCTCGGGGCAGATGGCCGCCCGCCCCAAAGAAGAGGTGCGCTTGGCAGTTATTCGACCTACGATCGTTCCCCTGCATGACGAGGAGGCCATTGGCCGCTCCGCGTTGCGCAAGGCCAGCCTGCGGCTGCTTCCCTTGATTGCGATCGGCTACGGCATAGCCTACATGGATCGCGTCAATATCAGCTTCGCCGCGCTGCAGATGAACCACGATCTGCACTTCAGCGCATCGGTGTATGGCTTCGGCGCGGGACTTTTCTTTCTCAGCTATGCCGCGTGCGAGGTGCCGTCGAACCTGCTGCTGGTGCGCTTCGGCGCGCGGCGCTGGCTCGCACGCATC
>DASXGY010000283.1:0-7760 GCA_036488835.1 Acidobacteriaceae bacterium | reverse complement strand
CCTGCGCGAAAAAGAGCGTGCTGCCATCCAGCGTTACAAACGGGCAGTATCCCTCCGCGAGCAGGTTGCGCATATCCACCACCGCCTGTGTTCCGCCAGGAAGGACACGCCCGACGCGGATCGGCTGGCGAAGCAGCACATTCAAATACGCATCGCTGGCGGGAGACGCATAAGGATTCACCGTCGTGACCGTACTCGTTGACTGCCAGCGATACGATGTACGCCAATATGTCCGCGTCTTGTGCAGATTACCCTCAACAGCCACTGTGAACGCCGGCGTCAGCGTGGAGTGCAGGCCGTCCAGCGTCTGCTCGACCGATCGCTCTTGCGAGGCCAGCTCAGAGTCGACGTACGGATCTTTAAGAGCGGACCCCCCCTCCAACTCCGCTGATATCGCAAACGCAGATCCGAGGGGAATGCTCGTTCCGGCCGAAAAGCCGTAGCCGCCATAGGTGTTCGCCGCTGTACGGAAGACACCCGATACGGGATCGACGAGCAGATTCCCGGATGCGGCATCAGCGTCGCTGACGAATCCGCTTCCCTGCACCAGCGGGTTGACGGTGCGATCGTGGAAGACGGTCAACTGGACGGTTGCACCGCGTTCCGACTTGTGACGCAAACGAATCTCCTGATGGAGGCCATGCTCCAGGGTTGCGTTCCCTGCGCGCTGGGCGACGGCGGGAAGCAGCGTCTCATCATCTGCCAGCGCAGAGGCATCTTGCGCGGTGCGGGAAGTGGAGACGCGATACGCGAGCGTCGTCTCGCCGAAATGCAGAATGAGTGAGCCGAACGGACGGCCTACGACTTCCGCTCCACCATTGGTACCTACCAGCCGCATGGCGAGCAGCTCGTTGCCGATTTCCGTGCGCAGGATAGGAGTGAGTTCCGTCGTCTCGGCCGTGCGCAGAGTCGCGGCCTGATAACGGCCACCACCGTAAGGACCGCCGGTCAGATCCGGCATGTCGGTGTAAGCCGCGACAATACGCGCCACCCGTCCCGGGCCAATCTCATTTTCATATGCGGCCATGTAGCCGGCCTGCAAACCGTCCGTCGCATTTAGAGAAGTTCGCAGCAGCGTGTGCTCGCCCTTGCTGCCGGTACCCTCATATTCCGTCCCGTGCCGGAGCCCGCCATCGCCGAAGTCCCGCAGTCCGCCACTGGTGGTCACCCGCGCGCGGCTCTGCACAGGTCCGTTTCCTTCCGAGACCAGCACCGGACCCTCATCGGAGAAGCGGAGGACCGGCCGGTTGGTCTCCGAACGCAGCGTCCACTTCCAGTCATCGGAAGGCTCGTCGGCCGGGCGTCGCTCTGCCGGCAGCCACTGCACTGCATCGAAAAGCGTGCTCAGCGTCACGTTGGCGACCGTCTTGTGATGCGCGATGACCCGCAAATTCTCCCGCAGCGATGGCAGGAAAGTCTCATCCGACGCCTTCAGTTGATAGACGCCGGGAAGCAGGTCTTCGAGCAGAAAGACACCGCGCGCGTCGGTGTGGGCGATAGCGACCACCGAGGAGTCCGCACGCATCAGCTGAATCAGCGCATCGATCTGCGGGGCTCCGTGCCGATCACGAACGATTCCGGAGACAGAGGCGGTCTCACTCTGCGCCAGTGCTGGGGCAGCCAGGGCGGCGGAGGCCAGAATCGAACAAGCGATTTGGACAAACTGCTGTCTCACTGCTGAGTCGCTGCCACCTCATCCGCAATTCGGGGCCGCACCGTCCGCCGGTCAAGAGAGCTCGGTAGATCGTGCGCCTAGTCTACCGTGAACGGGGCCGATTCGGCTATTTGCTGCTTTCTAACGCTGTCATTCACTTTAATGGTTACCTTGTACTTGCCAGGTAACAGGCTTGCCAGGGGTACGGAGTGCTCTAGCGTCACCTGATCTGCGTTCGGAGAGATCGATTTGCTGTCCTCCGAACTGTCCAGAACCGTCTTGTTGCTGTCCAGATCGACAATCTCATACTGCAGTTTGGCATTATTCTGCTTGCTCTTGTCGTCAATGCCCAGGTTATACACCTGCATCCAGAAATTCAGGCTCTGGTCGCGATGAAAGCTGGCCGGGGTCGTCACGTTGTCCATCACCCGGGGTCGGACGAAGGTGTTCCCCAGAATGAATGGACCAGTGCCAATCTGTTTAGACGGCACCCGCTGCATCTTGTCAGCCAGGATCAGGGACGAGGTCTGGAGGGTCTCATCGTCATACTTCGGGACCACCACGCCCTGCGCCCAGACTCCCATGTGGTCCGGATTGTTCACATCCTTGATCGCGATGTCGACGCGGTAGCGGCCCGGCCGAAGTGGCAGAGCCTTCCAGTAGACCTGCGAGGTTTCAAGCGTCTTGGGCAGCAGCTCGCTCGGCTCCTCGACCAGCACCGTATCCTCAAAAGTCTGCGCGATCCGACCGGTAATCGTCGTCACGCGGCCCAGGATGTTCACCACGCCTTTCGACACCCCGTCCTTGGTGCTGAAGGTGATGTCCTTGTTCTTGATCTGCAGCGTGATGGGCACCAGCACCGTGTCCTCGGTGACCTTTATGTAGTCGGTGCGAACATCGAACGGGAAGACCGGTCCATTCAGGACCTTATGCTCGGTGATGAACGCCTCCAGATCCTTGAATTTGACCTGGGGCGCCGCCTGCAGCTTCGCGAACTGCTCCAGACGGTCAAACTCCTTGGACGCATTCGAACTCGAGAGCGGACCGGCGCCGAGGCTCTCCAGGCCGCCATTGAAGCGATCGGCCTTCTTGGCCTGTCCCATCGATTCATACATCGTCAGGCCCGCGCCCGGCACGTGCAGCAGCGCATCCTTCTCGGAGCGGTCGAGCGTCATGTGATAGTCGCCGCACTGGCAGGTGTCCACAAACTCGATGTCGATGTTGTCGCCGATGCCCTCGATATACCGGTAGTGCCAGGTCTCAAAAGGAAAAGTCGATGTCTCTCCCCCGCCCTCCTCAATAGGCCGCTCATAGCTACCGCCGGCAGGGTGCGAATCGATGCTGTCCGGCTTGCCATAGGCGATGTACATGTGGCCGCGGTCGGTCTTCCAGCCCGGCTTGCCTGCTGCGAAATGCTCGTTGGCGTAGGCAATCCGGCGGTAGTGTTCTTCCTTGAACTCGTTCTCGGGCGAATCGGGATTCGGATTGCGGCGCAGCCAGAAGTTCTCGATGAAGGCCTCACGCTCCTCATCGTTCGACAGGCTCTTGAACGCCTTCATCTCCTGGTCGGTGATGATCCAGCGCACGTCCTCATCCAGCCACTTCTTGTAAGGTCCCTTCAACTCCTGCTTCAGCTCTTTTTGCTGCTTGAACTTCTCCTTGTCGTTGAGCGGGCGATCCAGCGGATCCTGGGCCGGCTGTCCGGCACTGGTCGTTCCATCCGGAGGTGCGGTCTGCTGGGCGTGCAACGAGGGGAAGAAGAACGCGGATACTGCCAAGGCAAGGGCACAGAGAAAGCGATGTTGAACCGAATACATATGGTTCCCGTTGGGACTCCTAATCAGTGCAGTTATTCTATGGCTCCGCGAGGGGCAAGGACAATCAAATCCGAGCATAAAAAGTCACCCCCGCCCAGGTGGGCCGGGAAATCGGCCGCCGGTACCGACTTGGTATCATTGGAGCGCACTTCTCCCGCTGAAACGGATAGGCGGCTGCATTGCGCTGCGATTCCAGCGCGCTCCCCGCTTGAGGGAACTATTCGCCCCGGGGAACCGTAACTTTCTCTGCTTGTATAGAAGACTTTTGTCCGGGATAACGAGGAATGGGTCACTACAGATGAAACGCAAACGCCTCCTGTGGTTCGGATTGGCTGCCGTGGTTGTGTTGCTGGTCGTAGTGGGCATGGTTGTGGCCCGCGCCCAATCGGGCTACGCAAAGGTTGTGACTGGCAAAGCGGTTCGGGAAGACATCCTCTCCCAGGTGAGCGGCACCGGACAGATCAAGCCGAAGGTCTACGCCAACGTCGGCGCCGAGACCATAGGGCGCATCACCCACCTCTATGTGAAGGAGGGTGATCATGTGAAGACGGGGCAGGTCCTCGCCACCATGGAGAATGTGCAGCCTGCAGCCGACGTCGCGACGCAGCAGGCTACCATCCAATCCTCCAGGACGGACATGAACTCTTACGTTGCCGCCGAGAAGACCGCTGAGGCCAATCTGGTCAGCGCCAAGGCGACGCTCGAGCAGAAGGATCTGGACTGGAAGCGCGGCCAGTCGCTCTACGCGGACAACCTGATTCCCAAGTCCGACTACGACACGCGGAAGGCTGCCTACGATGTCGCTGTGGCAGCGGTAGCGCAAAACCAGGCAGCGATTGTCCAGGCAAAGGCGCAGACACAATCCGCGTCCGGACGCATCGATCAGGCCACGGCAGCGCTGCGCCGCTTCAAGGACGTGCTGAACCGTACGGTGGCTGTCGCGCCATTCAATGGCATCGTTACCAACCTTCCTGTGCGTGAAGGCGAAACCGTGGTCATCGGTATCCAGAACGCGGAAGGCAGCACGCTGATGACCATCGCGGACATGTCCATCGTGACTGCAGAAGTGAAGGTGGACGAGACCGACATCGTGAACGTGAAAAACGGACAGACCGCGGACGTCACCATCGACGCTCTGCCGGGCAAGATCTTCAAAGGGCACGTCACCACCGTCGGTGACCAGGCCATCCTGCGCTCCACCGGTATCGCCACCAGCCAGAGCACAACCGGTACCGAAGAGGCCAAGGACTTCAAGGTGGTCGTCACGCTGGACAATCCGACCGACGACCTGCGTCCCGGCCTCTCCGCGACAGCGAAGATCCTCACTGCCGAAAAGAAGGACGTCTTGTCGATTCCGCTCCAGGCGTTGACCATGCGCCGCCCCAGCGAGACCGTGGAAGAGGCTAAGGGTAAGAAGGTGCAAGCGGCCGTCGTGAGCAAGGAGCCGCAGGTGCAGGGCGTTTTTGTGTTGCAGCATGACGGCAGAAAGCTGAAGGCACACTTCGTTCCAGTGAACACTGGCATCACCGGTACGACGGACATTGAAGTCACCAGCGGACTGAAGGCGGGCGACGAGATCGTGACCGGGTCGTACAAGACGCTGCGCGAATTGAAGAGCGGTGCGCTGGTGAAGCCGATCGATGCCAACGCCGCAGCCGCTGGCGCGTCCACTACATAACGCAGGTTTGCGAGCATGCGGGTACAACCAAGAAGGAGCCCCGGGAGGGAATCCAGATGGCGGCTGAAACAGTGATAGCCACAGAAACGACAACCACCACGCTGCCGCCCCGGGGCGATGTGATTGTTGTCGAGGACCTGTGGAAGACATACGACATGGGCTCCGAGCAGCAGGTCCACGCGCTGCGCGGCGTAAGCCTGCGCATCCAGCACAACGAATACGTCGCCATCATGGGCCCATCCGGCTCCGGCAAGTCCACTCTGATGAACCTGATCGGCTGTCTCGATTCGCCCAGCCAGGGCACTTACACGCTGAACGGACATCGCGTCAGCGATCTGAACGATGATGAGCTGGCGCGCATTCGCAATCGCGAAATTGGCTTCGTCTTCCAGACTTTCAACCTGCTGGCGCGCGCCACGGCGCTCCACAACGTGGAGCTGCCGCTGATCTACAACGGCACGCCATCGGCAGAGCGGATCGAGCGTGCCAAGGCTGCTCTGCGCGCCGTGAACCTCGAAGAGCGCATGAACCATAAACCGAATGAGCTCTCCGGCGGCCAACGCCAGCGCGTTGCCATTGCCCGTGCGCTCATCAATCGGCCCTCCATCATCCTGGCCGATGAGCCCACCGGCAACCTGGACTCAAAGACCGGCGACGAAATCATGGCGCTCTTCGATGAGCTGCACGCGCGCGGCAACACCATCGTGCTGGTGACCCATGAGCCTGACATTGCCGAATTCGCGCACCGCGTCGTGCACATCCGCGACGGAGTGATCGACTCCGACGTGAAATCCTCGCGCGCCGCCAACCCACACACCAAGACATAGCGTTGCACGGCTCGCCCGTCCCATCCGGCGGCCAGCTCCGCACATCGATCGGCCCCTGCGGGGTATCGGATCGGTCTTCGAAGGGTATCCGCGCAGGGTATCCTCGAGTGGGTATCGTTGACAGATACCCACTCGAGGACCCGCCCCCCATGCTCCTGATCTCGTGCCTGCTCGCGGCCGCCGCCACCTTGCCACAGACCTTGCCGCAGCAGCCGCCCGCCTCCATGTCGTCCTCCACTCCCGCCCAGCGCGAGAAGGCCCTGAACCAGGTCTTCTCGGATTACTGGGAGCAACAGCTGAAGGACTCGCCGGAATTCGCCTCCACACTGGGAGACAAGCGCTACGACGACCAACTCAGCGACTACTCGGCTACCGGCTACAACGCCATTCTGGAGCATGACCGTGCCTTCCTCGATCGGCTGGGCGCAATCGATACGGCAGCGCTTCCTGCGCAGGAACAGCTGAGCAAGGACCTGCTGGTCCGCAAGCTGGTCGACGAGCAGGAGGAGGCGCGCTTCAAGCCGTGGGAGATGCCGGTGAGCCAATTTGGCGGCCTGCATCTGGATCTGCCGCAACTGGTGCCGCAGTTGAGCTTCGACACGGCGGACGACTACGACCATTACATCTCGCGGCTCAGCAAGGTTCCGACGGCCTTCGCCCAGATCACCGACAGCATGATGACCGGCATGGACGACAACCGCGTGCCACCGAAGTATCTGCTGGAGAAGGTGCTGGTCCAGGTCAATGCGCTGGCCGAGCAGAAGCCGGAAGACTCGCCGTTTGCGCTGCCGCTGAAGAAGTTCCCTGCCTCGATCTCGCAGACACAGCAGACAGAGATTCGCCAGCAGGTGTTGAAGGCGATTGCCATGCAGGTCTTGCCGGCCTATGTCCGTTTCGGACGCTTCCTCTCGGCGCAGTACATCCCGCACGGGCGCACCGAGCCGGGCATCTGGTCGCTGCCCGACGGCGATGCCTACTACAAATTCCTGGTACGCCAGAGCACCACCACCGACCTGACGCCGGACCAGATCCACAAGATCGGCGAAGACGAGGTAGCCACGGACGAGACGCAGATGCTCGTGATCGCGAAGAAGCTGGGCTTTGCGGATCTCCAGGCTCTTCGGGCTTCGATACCGAACAATCCGAAGCTGCACGCGACATCGCCGGATGCCCTGATCGCGCTCTACCGCGGTTACCTGGACGGCATGAAGCCGAAGCTGCCGCAGCTCTTCGGCCGGCTGCCCAAGGCTCCGCTGGATATACAGCCGGTGCCCGATTATCTGGCGAAGGACCAGGCGGCTGCCTACTACCAGCAAGGCACACCGGATGGAAAGCGGCCGGGCATCTTCTTCGTGAACACTTACAACTATGCACAGCGCACCACAACGTCATCGGAGGCGATCGCCTATCACGAGGGGCTGCCCGGGCATCACCTGCAGATCTCCATCGCGCAGGAGTTGACCGGCATTCCGGAGTTCCGCAAGCATAACTACTACACCGCGTACACCGAGGGCTGGGGCTTGTACTCCGAGCACCTGGGCAAGGACGTCGGCTTCTATACCGATCCCTACAGCGACTACGGGCGGCTGGAGGGCGACATCTGGCGCGCCATCCGGCTGGTGGTCGATACCGGCGTGCACTCCGAGCACTGGAACCGCCAGCAGATGGTGGACTACTTCCACCAGCACTCCGCCATCGACGACACCAATGTGCAGGCGGAGGTGGACCGCTACATCGCGTGGCCGGCGCAGGCGCTGGGCTACAAGATAGGCCAGCTCAAGTTC
>DASXGY010000313.1:0-7490 GCA_036488835.1 Acidobacteriaceae bacterium | reverse complement strand
GCTATCGAGGAGCGCGAGCGCCAGCGCACCGGGGTCGGATCCTTAAAGGTCCGCTTTAACAATGTCTTCGGCTACTACATCGAGATCACCAAATCCAATCTCAAGTCCGTCCCCCCGGATTACGAGCGCAAACAAACCCTGGTCAACGCCGAGCGCTTCACCACGCCCGAGCTCAAGGACTACGAGACCCGCGTCCTCACCGCGCACGAGCGGGCCATCGAGATCGAGCGCCGTCTCTTCGCGGAGTTGCGCGCCACCATTCTCGCTGCCGCTGCGCGCATCCGGCGCAGCGCTGCTGTGGTTGCAGAGCTCGACCTGCTCGCCAACTTCGCCTATGTCGCCGCGTTGCGCAACTACACCCGCCCCACCCTCACGGAAGAGTGCGTGCTCGAAGCCGCGGCAGCGCGCCACCCCGTCGTCGAATGCCGCATGGAGGAGAACGCCGAAGGCCGCTTCGTTCCCAACGACCTTTATCTGTCGACCGAAGGCCCAGCCGTCCTGCTCCTCACGGGCCCCAACATGGGCGGCAAATCCACTTATCTTCGCCAGGCAGCGCTGCTCGTCATCATGGCGCAGATGGGCTGCTTCGTCCCCGCAATGCGTATGCGCTTCGGCTTGGTCGACCGCGTCTACACCCGCATCGGCGCCAGTGACAATGTCGCCCGCGGCCGCTCCACCTTCATGGTCGAGATGACCGAGACTGCCACCATCCTCAACACAGCAACCAAACAGTCGCTCATCCTGCTCGACGAGATGGGCCGCGGCACCGCCACCTTCGACGGCCTCTCGCTCGCCTGGGCCACGCTCGAGTACATCCACGGCCGCATCGGAGCACGCACGCTTTTCGCCACTCATTATCACGAGCTCACTCTTCTGGCCGAGCAGCTTCCCCGCCTCAGCAACCTGCGCGTCGCCGTCAAAGAGTCGCCCGCCGGCATCGCGTTCCTGCACACCATCGAGCCCGGCGCCGCCAGCAAAAGCTACGGCATCGAAGTGGCGCGGCTCGCCGGCCTGCCCGCCTCCGTCATCGAACGCGCAAGACGGGTCCTTGCGCAGCACGAAAAGTCTGAGAAGCGCAACGTCGCCCTCGAAGCGGAAGACGCTTCGGCACCATTGCAGCTCACCATCTTCACTCCGCTCTCGCAGCGCATCCTCGACCGCATCACTGAGCTCGACACCAATAGCCTGACCCCGCTGCAGGCCCTGAATCTCCTCGAAGAGTTGAAGAGTGAGATACGTGCTGCAGCAAACCCCGATGCTTCTCCGAGCGGCAAGCCGCTACCATAGACCATGTCTCCTATCGCTCTAGGCCGAGAAACGAATATTGACACAGCCTTTCCGTTAAGAAAAGCTGCTGAGCGCGGTAGATAAGTAGACAAATGGGACATTGCAATGGGAGACATGCTTAGGACTTTATGAGCCTGCGCCACGACGTCGGTCAGCTACTGCTTGTTGGACTCGCCGGAACGGAACTCGCCGCCACGGAGCGCGCCTGGCTGCGGCTCATTCGTCCTGCGGGCACCGTCCTCTTCCGCCGCAATATCGAAGAGGCCGCACAGGTCTACGCCTTACTCGAGAGCGCTACCGAACTGATCAGCGATGGCCCGCTCTTCCACGCCATCGATCTCGAAGGCGGACTCGTCGACCGGCTGCGCGACCTCATCGCGCCCATGCCCGCGCCGGCCGCCGTCGCGGCCACCGGCAGCAAAAAGCTTTATCGCCAGCACGGCTATCTCATCGCCTCCGAACTCCGGCTGCTCGGCTTCAATGTCGCCTTCGCCCCGGTACTCGATCTGCGCACCAGCGCATCCGCGGAGGTGATGCGCACCCGCGTCGTCTCCGAGGATCCCAAAGCCGTCATCGCTTACGCAGAAGCCTTTCTCACCGGGCTTAGCAACGCGGGCGCACTCGGCTGCGGCAAACACTTCCCCGGACTTGGGGGCGGAGCGCTCGACTCGCATCACGCCACTCCCGCGATCGACCGCACCTTGAAGCAGTTGTGGGAAGAGGACATGCTTCCCTTCCGCAAGCTGCACCGCGCACTGCCCTTCATCATGGTTTCGCACGCAACGTATCCGCAGGCCTTCAACAAGCCGTACACGACTGCGCTGCCCGCATCCGTCTCGCACTTCTGGGTCGACCGCATGCTCCGGCACAAGCTGGGCTTCCGCGGCCTCATCGTCTCCGATGACATGGAGATGGGCGGCATCCTGCGCCACGCGCCAATGGAAGAAGCCGCGGTCGCCGCCATCGCAGCAGGCACGCACCTCATCGAGATCTGCAAAGACCCAGCGCTCGTCCTCACCGCGTATGAGGCCGTCCTAAGCGAAGCCGAGCAATCGCGTAGCTTCCGTGCCATCGTCGAGCAGGCTGCCGCAACCGTGCGCACGCATCGTCACAAGCTGCTGCGTCACTTCCATCCTTCGCCGCCCCCGCATGCATCCGGCATCGCCGCGATGCGTGAGGCTGTCCTCGCCTTCACCGCCAACGTCACTGCGAAAGCTCCGCAGGCGCAAGCGTGACTCCGGCTCCCGCGCAAAAGAAGTCGATGCTGGTCGCCGGCGTCATGAGCGGCACATCGGCAGACGGCATTGACGTCGCCCTATGCCGCATCTCTCCCGCCCGTCCGCGGCCGCACATCGAACTCGTCCGCCATCGCGCCTTCCGGTATCCAGCGCAGCTCCGCGAAGCGGTGTTAGGTAGTATGGACGCGCGAAACACATCTGCCGCAGAGCTTGCGCGCCTCAACTGGCGGCTCGGCGAGCAGTATGGCGACGCCGTGCAGGCCTCTGCCCAGGGATATGTCCTCGACCTCGTCGGCTGTCACGGCCAGACCATCTATCACCAGGGCATCGCGAAACCGTATGCCGGCCGCAGCATCGCCTGCACCTGGCAGCTTGGCGAGCCCGCGCTCATCGCAGCCGCCGTCCATGCGCCCGTCGTTTCCAACTTCCGCCCCGCCGATATGGTTGCGGGCGGCCAGGGCGCGCCTCTCGTGCCGCTGCTCGACGCCACCCTCTTCGCGCATCCGCGTCGCGCCCGCGTGCTGCAGAACCTCGGCGGCATCGCCAACCTCACCCTCGTTCCACCCGGCGGCGCACTCGACCAGCTTCTCGCCTTCGACACCGGTCCCGCCAACATGGTCATCGATGCGCTCGCCCAGCAGCTCTTCAACAAGCCCTACGACCGTGGCGGACGCCTCGCAGCCGTCGGCGCTGCAAGCGAGTCCGTCGTGACTGCACTATTGCGCGATCCCTACTATCGCCGTCCACCGCCCAAGAGCGCGGGCCGCGAGCAGTACGGTGCAGCTTTCGTCGAGCGGGTTCTATCCCTCGCGCGCCGGCAACGCCTTTCGCCACATGACATCCTCGCCACCGCCACAGCGCTCACCTCGCGCAGCATCGCGCTTGCATGGCGGCGCTTTGTCGCACCCCGCATCGGCAATGTGCCGGCCGACTACATCGTCGCCGGCGGCGGCGCGCGTAACCTCACGCTCATGCGCATGCTCGCCGCCGATCTCACGCCCTTCGGCTGCCGCATGCAAACCACCGACGATCACGGCATCCCCTCCGAAGCCAAAGAGGCCGTCGCCTTCGCTCTGCTCGCCTGGCAGACCTGGCATCGCCTGCCGGGCAATGTCCCAGCGGCCACCGGCGCAAACCATCCGGCCATCCTCGGGCAAATCACCTATGTCTGAGGCATCTCACAACTCCTGTCATCCTGACCGCAGCGATGGACCTGCATCTTGCCCTCGCATACGCCACTGCATCGGTATCGTATTGGCCTTGACCCTGCTCGCCGGATGCGGCAGCAAGCCCGACCCCGACACCGCCGTCGTGCTCATCGAGTCCAGCCCGACCAGTCTCGATACGCGCATCGGCGTCGATGTCCAGTCAGAACGACTCGACATGCTGATCTTCGATTCGCTAGTCAAGAGAGATGAGCACTACGAAGTCCAACCTTGGCTCGCCACAAGCTGGGACCAGCCCGATCCGGTCACCTATGTCTTCCATCTGCACCCCGGTGTGCGTTTCCACAACGGCCAGCCGCTCACCTCCGCCGATGTGAAGTGGTCCATCGACTCCGCGCACAATGGCACCGTCATCACCGCGAAGTCCGGCTCCTTCATTCAGATCGATCACGTCGACGCGCCGGACCCGCTCACCTGCGTCGTGCATCTTAAGAAGCCCGATCCCTTCCTGCTGTGGAACCTCTCCGACGGCGCGCTCGGCATCGTGCCTGCGGGCAGTGGCAAAGACTTTTGGCGCCACCCCATCGGCACGGGCGCTTACAAGTTCGTCTCGCAACAGCAGGATAAGGACGTCATCCTGGAACGCAACGAAGACAGCTGGCAGCCCAAGCCCTCTATCCCGCGTCTCCATTTCATTGTGGTTCCGGATGACACCACCCGCGCGCTCGAATTGCAAAAGGGCTCGGCCGACGTTGCCATCAACGCACTCGAACCGGATACCGTTCACGCCCTCCGCTCCAACCCGCGCCTCCAAATCCAGACCACGCCCGGCACCATCGTCAACTACATCAACCTGAATTTGAGCGACCCATATCTCCACGACGTCCGCGTGCGCCAGGCTGTCGCGATGGCGATCGATCGCAAGCTCGTCCTCGACACCATCTGGCGCGGACAGGCTCGACTCGCAGATGACCTCCTGCCCCCTGGACACTGGGCGCGCACCGATGACATAGCCCGCTATCCATTCGATCCGGCAAAGGCCAACGCACTGCTGGATGCCGCCGGGTATCGCCGCGGCCCGGACGGGATGCGCTTTCATCTGGAAATGAAAATCTCAAATACCAGTAGTCCCACGCGGCTAATGGCCCTCGTCGTCCAGCAGGAGTTGCGCGCTGTCGGCATCGCGATGGATGTACGCATCTACGAGTTCGGCACCTTCTTTGCCGACGTGACCAAAGGCGCCTTCGGCATGTACGCGCTGCGCTGGATCGGAGGCAACGAGAGCCCGGACATCTTCCGCCTCGCCTATGCCACCGCCAGCCTGCCGCCGCACGGCGCAAATCGCGGCCACTATGTAAATCCCCAACTCGACCAGCTCATGGCCGACGCAGCGGCCTCCACCGATCGCAACCAGGATCGCTCCGATTACGTGAAAGTACAGCAGATCGTAGCCAGAGATGTGCCCACCATCCCGCTCTGGTACCAGGACAACGTCGTCGTACACACGCACCGATTGCAGAACATCCAGGTCTCAGCGTCCGGCAGCTACGACTTCCTCAAAACCGCCACGCTCGTCCGCTGATACGTCACCGATACGGTGTCATTATGAAAAAAGGGCCTTGTCATCCCGAACGGAGCCATTCGCGCAAGCGAGGATCGGCGAAGTGCAGGGATCTGCTGTTTGTCTGGTATTGCGTTGCTTTTGATGTGAGCGACCAAAGGAAGCGAACCTAATAGCTCGCGCCATCGGCGCCGTTGCCCGTACGGCCAGTACCCCGCCCGGTCTCCTCGCGCAAAATCTCCGCTTCCCGCTCGCGATAAGGCCGCCCATCCGGATACAGCACATCGTGGAACCACACCGGCGGCTGCTCCTCCACGTACGGACGCTTCCAACTGTCCCAGGGAATGTACGTCTGCGTTTTGCCCTGCACAAAGCCCCAGTTGATCGCCGCTACATGCAGCTGCTTGGCCAGCGGCAGGATGGTGTCGAAGGTCGAGCCCATAGGCCGCGCCATGTACTCGGTGCAGATCAGCGGCCGATGATAGCCCTCTAGTTGATGCACGCGATTCGCAAACTCTTCCGGCCACCCGTAGTCGTGGAAGCTGATCACGTCCGACTCTTCGATCTGCGTGCGTGCCACAGCGTTCAGGCCGGCGGGCTCATCCCAGCGAGCGCCCGTCCACAAAGGCGAAGTCAGCGGCTGCGTCGGGTGCTCCTCCCGCGCCCACGCAAAGACCTGCGGCAGCAGCTTCGCGACCAGCTCTTTCTTGTTCTTCGGCTCGAGCTTCGCATAGTCGCCGCCGCCTTCGTTATCCGGTTCATTCCATAGATCCCAGGCCAGGATGCGGTCGTCGTTTGCGAATGCCCCCACCACTCCCTGCACGAAGGTCTTCAACCGCGGATATTCAGCCGGGTCTTCCAGAGCCTTCGCGCCCGGGCTCTGTACCCAGCCGGAGTTGTGCACCCCCGGAATCGGTGGCCGCTGCGGTCCAAGCTTGAACTCCGGATCCCAGCACGAATCAAACAACACAAACATCGGCTTGATGTGGTGCTTCGCGGCTATGGTGAGAAAGGTGTCGATGCGCTTCTGAAAGCCCGGCGCATCCTGCTGCCATAGCTGGTCATGCAGGAACACGCGCATCGTGTTCATCCCCAGCCCTTCGGCCCAACCCAGCTCTTTATCGATCTCCTCTGGGTCGAAGCTCTCCGCCTGCCACATCTCCAACTGATTGATGGCATCTGCCGGGATGAAATTCGCGCCCACCAGCCATGGCTGCGCGGCATACCATTGCTGCGCCTTTGCCTCGCTCCAACGCGCGGATGTGTGGCCAGCCTGTGCCGCCGCGTTCAGATGCCCGAGTGCGCCGCTCAGCATGAAGAACAACACCGGGACCACCATTAGTCCCGTTCGCTTCCAACTCATCTGGCCTCCATCTCTACCGCAAATCTGCGGGCTCCCGCCGCCGTCAAAGGTTCCGCAGCGGGCACGCAACAGCGCGCGCAGCCATGCGATCTGTTTGTACATGAGGGGACGGCGCAATGCGATGGGTCAAATGAACTATTCAGGATGCCTCGAACAAATTCAGGCGCCCCACTTAGGCGCCCCGATGCTCGGCCGCCAGCAGGCGTTCGCGTACAACATCGCTGTTCAGATGATCGATGACTTTGCGAAGGGTGTTCAGAGATCGCAGCTCCGCCATGGTGAACGCGCCGGGAAATCTCTGGTTGAGCTCTGCATATAAGCGAATCCGCTGAACCGATGTGCCGCCGCTTGCATAGAAATCTTCGTCCGGGTCCACCTGCATACGGTGCAGCAGTCGCTGCCAGATGCTGCGTACCGCATCGATCTGCTTCTCTGCTCGAGGCTCGGTAGCGGAAGTACCTGGCGTGAATCGTCGCAGCACCGCCTCGCACTGCTCGGTCAGGCGAACACGGTCCGGCTTCCCCGCCGCATCCAGCGGAATGCGAGAGACCAGGATCAGCGCCGCCGGCTGCGCTTCGCGCGGAAGATGGCTTTCCAGATATTCGCGCAAGGCTCGCTCGGCGCGTGGGTCTTCGCCCTGCTTCAACGTAGCGAAAACGCAGACGGCGCGCTCGCCCAGGACCCGCGAGACCGCAACCGCCTCCCGCACCAGCGGATGCTTCAGCAGCAACGCCTCAATCTCTTCCGCACTTCCCCGGCGCACCTCGTTCGACTTCACCGCAGCCGCCGCGGCCACCGCCGCCGCGCCGGTCAGCAGACTTCCGTCGGCTAGCCGTGTCGCCTGCACCGGCAGGCGGAAGCAGCGCAGCTTCTGG
>DASXGY010000296.1:0-5200 GCA_036488835.1 Acidobacteriaceae bacterium | reverse complement strand
GCTTCCATGCACAGGATGGGACGCAGGCGTTTGCCGCCGGCAAAGACGCTGTGCCGCATCGCGCGATGGATGGAGACAGGTACCTGGTCGGAGGAGGGAAGCAGGCGCTGCAACGCCTGATCTGTGCGTGCGGCACCGCTCTCCAGCAGTGCGCGTATATCGGTCTGCATTGCGCTCATCATACCTGAGCTTGCAGGGATGTTTTGCTTTGCGGCACCGTGCGTTTCTATGCAGGAAGATGCATGGATCGATCAAGTATGCTGGCCTTTGTCCGGGCCCGGAACGATCCAGCGAAAGGACTATACCGCTTGCGCCTCCTGCTGCACGGGATCAACTACTCACCAGAGCTGACGGGTATCGGTAAGTACTCGGGAGAGATGGCTGAGTGGTTGGCGAGCCGGGGCCATGGTGTGCGCGTGGTGACGGCGCCGCCGTACTACCCGGCGTGGCGGGTGCGCACGGATTACCGCGCGTGGAGTTATAGGACAGAGCCAGCCTCCGGGCCGGACGAGGTGCGCGTGTATCGCTGCCCGGTCTATGTGCCGCGGCGGCCCTCGGGGCGGACACGGGTGCTGCATCTTGGCTCCTTCATGCTGAGCAGCCTTCCCATCATGCTGTCGCAGGCGCAGTGGCGGCCCGATGTGGTGCTGACGATCGAGCCGACGCTGATGTCGGCGGTGGCCGGGCTCATGACGGCGCGGATCGCCGAAGCGGTGGCGTGGCTGCACGTGCAGGACTTCGAAGTGGATGCGGCATTCGGACTGGGGCTGCTGGAGAGCGAGGGACGGGCGCGCAGGCTAGCAGAGATGGTGGAGCGCCAGGTGATGCGCGGCTTCGATCACATCTCCACCGTGTCGGAAAAAATGATGCAGCGCCTGCCGGAGAAGGGTGTGCCGGTGGAGAAGACCGTGATGTTTCCCAACTGGGTCGACACGGATGCCATTGCGCCGCTGCAAGGGCCGAGCCGGCTGCGTCGGCAGCTTGGCCTGGCGCCGGAACGAGTGGTGCTGATGTACGCAGGCAACATGGGGATGAAGCAGGGATTGGAGCTGTTGCCGCTGCTGGCGCAGGAGTTCGCGCCGGACCCACGCATTCATTTCGTCTTCTGCGGAGATGGCGCTTACCATGCGCAGCTCGCCGGTATGGTGCGCGGCACCGCGAATGTGACCATGCTGCCCCTGCAGCCGTTTGACCGGCTGAACGAGCTGCTGAATATGGCGGATATTCATCTGCTGCCACAGCGGCCAGATGCAGCGGACCTGGTGATGCCATCGAAGCTGACGGGAATGCTGGCCAGCGGGCGGCCGGTGATTGCAACGGCTGCGCAGGGAACACAGGTCGCGATAACGCTGGGTCCCTGCGGCATTGCCGTACCTCCACTGGATATGAAGGCGCTGTTTGCCGCGGTGCGCACGCTGACCGATGCGCCGAAGATGCGTCACGCCTTGGGCGTCGCGGCGCGAGCGCACGCGGTAGAGCACCTGGGGCGGGAACGCGTGCTGGAGAGGTTCGAGGCCCAGCTGCAGGCTGCTGTTGACAAGCGTCCATCCGCCGACCCGCGATAAGAACGCGCCGGTTTGCGCGTGGTACTGTATGCCTGACGCAATGAAGAGAGCACTCATTACAGGCATCACCGGGCAGGACGGCTCCTATCTGGCGGAGCTGCTGTTGGCCAAGGGCTACCAGGTCCACGGTATCAAGCGGCGGAGTTCGCTCTTCAACACGGCGCGGATCGATCATCTCTACCAGGATCCGCATGCGCAGCATCAGAACCTGCTGCTGCACTACGGCGACCTGACGGACACCTCGAGCCTGATCCACGTGATGCAACAGGTGCAGCCGGATGAGCTATACAACCTGGCCGCGCAGAGCCACGTCAAGGTGTCCTTCGAAGAGCCCGAGTACACGGCGAACAGCGATGCCATCGGCACGCTGCGGCTGCTGGAGGCGATCCGCACGCTGGGCCTGGAGAAGAAGACGCGGTTCTATCAGGCGTCGACGTCGGAGATGTTCGGGCTAGTGCAGGAGACGCCGCAACGGGAGACGACGCCGTTCTATCCGCGATCGCCGTACGGGGTGGCGAAGCTGTACGCGTACTGGATCACCGTGAACTACCGCGAGTCCTACGGAATCCACGCCAGCAATGGAATTCTGTTCAACCACGAATCGCCGCGGCGGGGCGAGACGTTTGTGACACGCAAGATCACGCGGGCGCTGGCACGCATCAAAGTGGGGCTGCAGGACAAGCTGTATCTGGGCAACCTGGATGCGAAGCGCGACTGGGGACACGCGCGCGATTACGTGGAGATGATGTGGCTGATGCTGCAGCAGGACCAGCCGCAGGACTATGTGATTGCAACCGGGCATCAGTACAGCGTTCGCGAATTTATAGAGCGCGCGGCGGAGCCTCTGGGGATCCGCCTGCACTGGAAGGGTGAAGGGGTGGACGAGCAGGGCATCGATGCGGAGGGCCGCGTAATCGTGGCGGTGGACCCGCGGTATTTCCGTCCCGCGGAGGTAGAGACGTTGCTGGGTGATGCGTCGAAGGCGCACCGCGAGCTGAGATGGAAGCCGCGCATCGGCTTTGCGGAAATCGTATCCGAGATGGTGGCAGAAGACCTGAAGGAAGCGGAGCGCGATGCACTGGTGCACAAGCACGGCTTCAACGCATTCCGCTACCATAACGAGTAGGCGATGAATCGCGACAGCAGGATCTTTGTGGCAGGGCATCGCGGCTTGGTAGGTTCCGCGATCACCGGCTATTTGAAGCAGAAAGGCTTTGCCCGGCTGTTATTGCGCACGCGCGCGGAGCTTGACCTGCTGGACGTGCGGGCGGTGAATGCTTTCTTCGCGACCGAGCGGCCGGAGTATGTCTTTCTGGCGGCGGCGAAGGTCGGCGGCATCCTGGCCAACGATACTTATCCTGGGGACTTCATACGCGACAACTTGATCCTGCAGACGAACGTGATTGAGGCGAGCCGCCAGGCGGGTGTGCGGCGGCTGCTGTTTCTGGGATCGAGCTGCATCTATCCGCGGCTGGCGCCGCAACCGATCCGCGAGGAGTATCTGCTGACCGGGCCGCTGGAGCCGACCAACCGTCCGTACGCGCTGGCGAAGATTGCCGGAGTCGAGATGTGCTGGTCTTATAACCGGCAGTATGGAACGCAGTATCTGGCGGCGATGCCGACGAATTTGTATGGGCCGCATGACAATTTCGACCTGAAGACCTCGCACGTGCTGCCGGCGCTGATGCGCAAGGTGGTTGAGGCGAAGGCGGCGGGGCGGAATTTCATCGAGGTGTGGGGAACGGGGACGCCGCGGCGCGAGCTGCTGTACAGCGAGGACCTGGCCGATGCGTGCGTCTTCCTGATGCAGCTTCCGGATCATGAGTTTCAGAAGCCGATTCACACCGAGCACGCGCCGCTGATCAATATCGGTACCGGCGAAGACGTGACCATCCGCGAGCTGGCGGAGCTGGTGGCAGGCGAGCTGGGGTTTGCGGGTGAGCTGAGATTCGATACGACCAAGCCGGACGGCACGCCACGCAAGCTACTGGACGTGTCGCGCATGCACGCGCTGGGGTGGCGTGCGAAGACGGGGCTGGCGGAGGGGATCCGCAAGACTTACGCCGCAGCGGAAGCGCAGCTCAAGGCGTAGGCACTTCGCGCGTGCGCCGCTCGCGATACCAGACGAAGCCGAAGATGCAGAGTCCGAGCAGGGACAGGGCGCGGCCCATCCATATATCCGGAGTGATGCGCCAGCGGATGTCGATCTGCGAGGGGCCTTGCGGGACGGGGATGGTGAGCAGGCCGTCGTCGCGGCGTGGACGGTGCGCGACTTCGACTCCATTGCGGCGGACCGTCCAGGCTGGATAGTCCATGAGGCGGAAGACAGCGTAGCCGCCGGCGGGTGTATCCAGCAGCACGACGCGGTGCTCGGCTGACCATTTTGCCACAGTGATAGTGGCGTGTCGTTCTGCGTTGGGGTCGGGCCGATACTCGGGGTTCTGCACTTTACCGCTGTCCGGCTCCTCGGCACCCGGCTCGATGAGAACACGCACCTGCGGCAGGTCCTGATCGACTTCGGCGTTGTCGTCGTCACGCGGAGTGTATTCGTCGGTGCCCTCCTGGCCATCGCCATGGTGCATGAGGGCGACCTGGGCGGAGACGTTGTCTTCCTCATCGCAGTATTGGTGGAATTGCCGGGTGCACGCGGCGATGGATGCAATCGAAAGCACGGTAACTGCTGCGATGAGCCACGTTGTTCGCGCATGGCGAGCGATGCCGCCCACGACGAAGAGTGTCACGACAGGCGCGAGCACGAGCAGCCAGCGCCAGGGGAACTGTATGTATGCGAGCTGGGGTGCGTAGCGCCACAGCGGCGCGCTGACGGGAATGAGAAGCAGCAGGATCAGGGGAATGAAGGATGCGAGCCAGAGCAACGGACGAGAGCCCAGCGCATCCCGCCAGAGCGCAATCGATGCGAGAGCGAAGGCGAGCAGGATGCAAGCGAGGATGGATGCGGTGTGGAGGACGGCATCGTGAAAGGGCTCGCCTGTGTGGTGGAAGAGAAAGCTGTCCTGGAAGCGCATGTCCGGCCCGATGGCGCGTGCGATCTCGACCCAGCGCTCCTGATATGCGGCGGGGACGAGATAGAAGGCGGCGAGAAGGAGTCCGATAGCGGTGGCGGAGGCGATGCGTAACGGTACGCGCCAATTGCGTTCCGATAGGAGTCGCAGCAGGGCAATCCACGCGAGGACGTAGCACGCCATCACGCCGGAGGGCGCATTCATGAGCCAGATGCCGGCGATGGTGGCGGCGAGCGCGACGATGGGCACCACCGGCCTTACGGCGAGGCAGAGCAAGAGCGGGATGAGCGCGGCCGCCATCAGCTCGGCATAGGCGGTGCGCTCATAGGCGACGAAGAGGAGGTAGGGATTGGCGATGTAGAGACAGCCGGCGGCAGTGGCGGCCGCGGGGGTGAGCCAGTCTTCGGCGAAGCGGCGCATCGCGAGCCCCGCACAGAAGAGGCAGATGGCGGTGAAGAGCCAGGGTGTCGCGTGCCAGCCGGCGACGCTGCCGAGGGCGGCGCCGAGCATCCATGACGCGGGTGGATAAAAGTTAAAACGCGGCTCACCGGCGCCGAAGTTTGCCGAGGAGGCCCAGTGCGGATAGAAGAGGCCGCTGTGCCAACTGCGCGC
>DASXGY010000277.1:0-5949 GCA_036488835.1 Acidobacteriaceae bacterium | reverse complement strand
GCGCTGCCGCAGCATCCGTCGGAGATGGCCGCGGCGGCCGCCGGTGATCGCCGCTTGCGACTCGAAGGTGGAGGCAATCTCTTCCGTGCGGCGCAAGCCGCCGGGGTTCGCCGCTACCTGCAGCAGGCGAGTGCCTTCTTTCTGAAATCCGGCAATGGCCTGGCGGACGAGTCGGAGTCTCTCGCGGTCGATGCCTCACCCGGAGTCGCGGCAGCCGCCCGCACCTACACCGAACTGGAAAAGCGCCTCTTCAGCACCTCTGCCATGGACGGCATCGCGCTGCGCTACGGATTCTTCTACGGACCCAATACCTGGTACGACCGCGAAGGCGCCTCCGCCGATCAGGTCCGCAAGCAGGAGATCCCGATCATTGGGCGCGGCGAGGGCGTCTGGTCGTGGATTCACATCGAAGACGCCGCTCACGCAACCGTTGCCGCCCTCACCGCGCCTCCAGGCGTTTACCACCTGGTCGATGATGACCCCTCGCCGGTCAGCGTCTGGCTGCCGGCATTTGCGCGTTTTGTTGGCGCGCCGGATCCGCCGCGTGTCACCGAAGAACAAGCGCTCGCCGCAGCGGGAGAGGACGCCATCTACTACCAGACAAAGCTGCGCGGCGCGTCGAACAAGAAAGCAGAGGAGACGCTGAACTTCCGGCCGCGTCGCCTTGAGTGGCTGAGCACCTGACCTCGCATCGCATGGCTGCCGGTTGGAGGGACGCGCTTGCCGCGCACCTCCGATCAGGCGATCCTGTGAAGGTCATGCCAGTTCCTTCGCTCGCCCCTTTCCGCATCGCACCCTTCTTCAGCCCCCGCCCCTGGGGCACGCGCGACTTGTCTCCGTGGTACGACTACCGCCCCGCCGAGCCCGTCGGCGAAGCCTGGCTCACCGGCCCGCAATGCCTCATTGAGACCGGCGATCAGCAGGGCCGGACATTGAGTGAGCTTGCAGCGGCCTATCCGGAGGCCCTGCTTGGCCCCCATCGCAACGAAGTCGGCGACTATCCGCTGCTGGTCAAGATTCTCTTTCCCCACGAAAAGCTCTCCGTTCAGGTGCATCCGGACGATGCACTGGCGCAGCAGATCGGCGAGCCGCGCGGCAAAACCGAGTGCTGGTATGTGCTCGATGCCCAGCCTGGCGCGGCGGTCGCGCTGGGGCTCAAGCCGGGCAGCACCGTCGAAGCCATGCGGAAGGCCATCGCCGACCACACCCTCGAAGCCATGCTCCAACAGGTTCCGGTCAAGAAGGGCGACATGATCTTTGTCGATGCCGGCACGGTACATGCCATTGGCCCCGGTGTCACCCTGCTGGAGACGCAGCAGACCTCCGATATCACCTATCGCCTCTTCGACTATGGCCGCCCGCGCGAGCTGCACATCGATCGGGGCCTGGCCGCCACACGCCTTCACACCGCCGCCGGCCAAATCGCTCCCAGGATCGAGGGTGCACGCACCCGGCTGATCGAGCAGAAGTACTTCACCGTGGACCGCATCGACCTCAGCCCGTCGGCTCCTTTCCGCTCCGAACCGCCGGCCGGAGTGCCGCACGCGCTGGTCGCCATCGAAGGCGCCGCAGTGCTCCATGCCGAGGGCTGCGAGCCGGTGGATCTGATGGCTGGCCGGGCGGTGGTAGTTCCCGCCGCGATTACCGGCTACCGTCTGGAATCGGCCGGTCGCGCCTCCGTTATCCGCTCGCAACCACCCGCTCGCCGGGCATAACTAGTTTGTAACCGGAACCAGTTACGATAAAGATTGAGTACCCTCACTGATGCCTTAGTTGCATACTCTCGTAACTCCCCGTGTGCTTGAATAGGGCGAACTTTCCCATAGGCGGAAGGCGTCTGCCCATTCCGGGACATACGTCGCTCCAGGCCGGATGGTGAAGTTGGGTTAGGACAGTCCGCCTGAAATGCCGGGCAGGCTGTCTCCCGGTCGAGCGCAAGAGGAACCGTTTAGAGTCCCTCGCAGCTCCTCCGGCAGTACAAGCGGAGCGAATGATGAAACAGTTGCGGGACGGATCTTGCATTGGTGCGCTCGTGTGGCTGCGTGGAGCAGTGTTGGTGCTTGCCGCCTGTGTCGCGGCGCAGGCCGGCATCGCGCAATCGGTCCGTCTGGTGCCCAGTACCTCGCGTTTCGCAGGAGACGGCACCGGCAACGCCACCAACGATGGTCCGGGCTCGGCAACTACCATCCCGCTGACCGCACCGACCTATGTTGCATCGGACGTCTCCGGCGACATCTATATCTCTGATACCGGAAACAACTGCATCCGCCGCGTGGATACCAGCGGCACCATGACGGTCGTCGTGGGCAAGGACGCCGGCAATACGTGCACCAGCGCCAGCACCGTCACCACCTACACCACCGGCGTGTTGAATCCATCGGGGCTCGCACTCGACGTCGCTGGAGACTTGTTCGTTGCAGATACCGGCCACAACTGTGTGCGCCGTCTGAGCGGCGGCGCTACCGGCATCGCTTCGCTGCAGCCGTTAGTCGACAACTGCGCCAATCCGTCGACCACCTCCGTTGCCCCAGCGCCAGCGGGCCTCGCCCTCGATGCCGCCGGCAATCTCTACATCGCGATCAACGATGGCCCTCCGGACAACATTTACCAGGTCATTCGCGCCAGCAAGGCAAGCGGATACGCCACCGTCTGCGTGATGAGCGGCGTACCGTCCACAGCGGTTCCAACCCCATGCGCCGGCGCGACGCCGACACTGAACGGGCCTCAGGGCCTCACCATCGATCCGGTGGGCAATCTCTATATCGCCGACTCCGGGAACGCCTGCGTACGTAAGGTATCGGCTGTCGGCGTGCCGTCAACCGCGGTCGGCCTGTGCACCAACGACAGCACCGGTTCCAGCAGCACTGCGCTGCAGACGCCCGTCAGCGTCACCTCCGACGCGGTCGGCCATCTCTACGTCAACGACAACGCCGCCGCGAAGGTCTACGAGCTGTTGTCAGGCCAGCTCGCGCTGGTGGCCGGTGACGGTGGCGCCACTGCGTACACCACGAGCCAGGATGGTCACGCAGCCGTCTCGATTTCGCTGCTCAACCCGCAAGGGCTCGCGGCGGACAAGGCCGGCAACGTCTATCTGGCCGACACGAGTAACAACATCGTCCGCATCCTGACCCAGGGTCTGGGCTTCCCCGAGACATTAGCCGGCAACTTCAGCACGCCGCAGAACCTGTGGTTCATGATCAGCAATGCCGTGACCCTTGCCTCTGGCCCCGCCGGTGATTTCCAAAGCTTTCCTCCGAACCAATGCACCGGATCTCTCCCCGCGCCGACCCCGGGTCTGACCGAGACCTGCCAGCTCAGCCTGCGTTTTCTGCCGACGCTGCCCGGTCTGCGCACCGCGCCCCTGACCATCACCGACAGCGCGACTTCGCCCGCGACTACCTACCGCTTCGGACTGAGTGGGGTAGGCCAGAGCGCGCAAGCGATCTTCATCCCGGGAACCATCAAGAGCCTGGCCAAATCGCTCGCGACGCCCTCGGCCATCGCGATCGACAGCGCGGGTGACGTCTACTACGCGGAGAGTACCGGCGGGGGCTCCATCTCCGTGCTGCTCGCAGGCTCCTCATCCCCCATCCAGTTGATCGCCCCAGCCGGTCCTCTAACCACGCCGACAGCTCTCGCCCTCGATGCGGCAGGGAACCTCTATATCGCAGATTCCACCAGCAATTCCATCTTCGAATACGACGTGAACGGCGTCGTGACGACGCTGGTCAGCGGCCTGCATGACCCGGTTGCGCTGGCTGCCGACACACTGGGAAACCTCTTCGTTGCCGAGGATGGGACAGCTGACGTGGTCCAGATCTACGCCGGAGGCCAGCAGGCCGTCATCGCCGGCGGCGGAGCAATCGCCGCGCCCGATGGCGTGCCCGCAACCAGCGCGCAGTTCGTGAATCCCTCGGCGCTCTATCTCTCGCCGACGGGCACGCTGTATGTGGCGGACAGCGGCGCATACCGCGTCTATAGCATCGACGCGGCCGGCGTCATTCACCGCTTCGCCGGCAATGGCACGACTACGGACAGCGCTCCCGGCACGCGTTTGGGCACCGGTCTGCCGGGTATCGCCGGAATCAGCGCGGATGCGGCCGGCGATCTCTACATCGCAGATGCGGTCTCCAACCGGATATTCCTGGCCTTCAGCGGCCTCGCGCATAACCCCGAGGTATCCGTCCTCGCGGGCGATGGCACCCCGGGATACACCGGCGACAACGGGCCGGCCAATGTGGCGGAGCTGAACGGACCCATGGCCGTAGCAGTCGATAGCGCGGCCGATGTGTACATCGCCGACACCGGCAACGACGCCCTGCGCGAGATCACCTACACCGACCCGACGCTCAACTTTGGCACGGTCAAGATCGGCCAGATCGGCGGCCCGCTCCACACCACGCTGTGGAATGCCGGCAATGACATCCTCAAGCCGATTGCCACCATGTTTCTGGACGAATATGTAGACTTCAACGTCGACGCCGCCGGCAGTAACTGCGGCAACAGCATCCCGGCTGGTTCTACCTGCGATCTCAGCTTTATCTTCACGCCGCAGTCGGCAGGCTCCTTCGTGGATCTCGCCCACCTGAATGACACCTCGGCCAATCCGCAACAGACCATCACCTTGATCGCCAACGCGCCCCCTCCGCCCGTCGCGACCATCGTTGCTCCCGCCGTCACCGTGGTCTACGGCAATGCCTACACGCTTGGCGCCACCATCGGCGGCAACCAGTCGAGCGGGCCCACGGGCACCGCTACCTTTTCCATCGGCGGCGCGACCGTGTGCCCGGCGCAGCCGTTGCCCGCGAATGGAATCGTGACCTGTTCGCCTTCCGCCACACTCGAAGATGTGGGGACGTACACCGTCACCGTTTCGTATTCCGGCGACTCCAACTACCCGGCGAACACTGCCAACATCACCCTGAAGGTCACACCGCGGCCCGTCACGATCACAGCCGACAACAAGACGCGACCCGTGAACACGGCTAACCCGCCGCTCACCGGCACGGTGGTCAACGTGGTGCCGGGGCAGTCCATTACCGCAACCTACAGCACCACCGCTGTGCTCGCCAGCCCGGCGGGTAGCTATCCCATCACGCCTGCCTACACCATCGGAGTCGGCACCAAGGCGTCGAACTACACCATCACCGTCGTCAACGGGACATTGACTATCACCACCACCGGCGGTGGCGGCAATCCTCCGGGTGGCGGCGGCGCTCCTCCTCCTCCAGGCGGGGGCAGTGGTGGCAGCTTCACGCTGGCAGCCACGCCGCCCGAACAGGAGATCGACCACAACGGCACCGTGAACTACCCCGTCACGCTGACATCGACGGGCGGCTTCACTGGTCCGATCACCCTTGGCTGCTCGGCACTGCCCGAGAACGTATCGTGCGCCTTCGCGCCAGCCAGCGTGACCTTGGCTGCCGGCGCTACAGGCACCTCGGTGATGACTATCACGGCTACCGTCGACACCACCAACGTGCCAACCGTCTTCAGCAAGTTACGCAACGCGCCGGCCACGCCGAAGGATGGCAGCTCACCGCTGCTCGCCTGGACCATGCTGCCGCTCGGCCTCTTCGGTTCGGCCGGCGGGCTGCTGGCGAGTGCGCGCCGCCGTCGCCGGTTGTTCCTGCTGCTGGTGCCATTTGCTCTGCTGGTTGCGGCACTCGGCATGTCGGGCTGCGCGTCGCCCAGCAACTACAACATCTACAGCGTCACCGTCACCGGCACCGGCACCAGCGGTGGCGCAACTATCACGCAGTCTTCGACTGTCGTCTTCGTACTGGCCCGATGATGCTCAAGTCTGGCCTGCTGTCCCACCCAACCTCCGTGCTGCAAGCTGCGAATTGCGGACGGACTGCACCTGCGCTCACCAGCGCACGCGGCTGCTGAGGAACACTGTTCATGCGTCATCGCTCGAGAGCTACGCTGGGTCCGATCGTTCAAGCT
>DASXGY010000267.1:0-9459 GCA_036488835.1 Acidobacteriaceae bacterium | reverse complement strand
ATCAATACCCAGTAGCTCCAGCCCATGGGGCCGAACATGCGGTTCCAGAATGCGAAGTACTCCCAGTGGCTGGCCGAGAACCAGCTCATGAAGAGCTCCATCCCGTAGCCGTAAGCCACGATCAGACCCGTGGTGAGCATCACCTTGCCCATGTTGTCGATGTGCCGGATCGTGATCAAGTCTTCCAGGTGGTAGAACTTGCGGATCGGAATCGCCAGTGTGATCACCATCGCGAATCCGGAGTACACGGCGCCGGCGACAAAGTAGGGCGGAAAAATCGTCGTATGCCAACCCGGGATGATAGCCACAGCGAAATCGAAGCTGATGACCGTATGTACCGAGAGCACCAGCGGCGTGGCGAGGCCGGCCAGCAGCAGCGAGGCCGTCTCATACCGCATCCAGTGGCGGACGGAGCCACGCCAGCCGAGCGACAGCAAACCATAGAAGTACTGCGCCACAGGCGTCTTCGCACGATCGCGCAGAGTCCCGAGATCGGGAATCATGCCGATGTACCAGAAGACAACCGAGATGGTGGCGTACGTCGAAACCGCGAAGACGTCCCACAGCAGCGGCGACCGGAACTGCGGCCACACGCTCATCGAGTTGGGATAAGGAAAGAGCCAGTACCCCAGCCAGGGGCGGCCGACGTGGATCAGCGGGAACATGCCGGCGCAGACCACAGCAAAGATGGTCATTGCCTCGGCGAAGCGGTTGATTGAGTTGCGCCATGTCTGCTTGAAGAGCAACAGAATGGCGGAGATCAGCGTGCCGGCGTGGCCGATACCGATCCACCACACAAAATTGACGATGGCGAAGCCCCACCCAACCGGGATGTCCAGACCCCATATGCCCACGCCCTTCAGAAACAGCCAGGTGAGGCAGGTGAGCAGCAGCATAACGATACCGCCCGCCACCAGGAACCCGAAGAACCAGCCGACCGGGGTGTGCGCGGTGAGGACGATCCGGGAAATCTTCTCCGTGACCGACTTGAAGGAGTGACCGGGTGCAATGACCACCACCTCGCCGGTGATCGGGTCCAGCATCGGGTCGTTCGTCGATAGATCTCTGGTCGCCATGTCTTCTGGTTCTCGCTAGCTGTGCTCGGGCGCGTGTTCCGTCGGCGCCTCGGCCAATGCCTGATTCGGGTTGGTCACTTCTGCGATATAGGTGGTCCGTGGACGCGTGTTGAGATCGGCGATCACGCCATAGTTCCGTTGTTGTGCCTTGATCTTGGACACGCGGCTGTTTTTGTCGTTGATATTGCCGAACGTGATTGCATTCGTGGGGCAGGCCTGCTGGCACGCGGTGACGATCTCACCGTCGCGAATCTCGCGGTTTTCCTTGTCCGCTTCGATCTTCGCCGCAGCAATGCGCTGCACGCAGTAGGTGCACTTCTCCATCACGCCGCGGCTGCGTACCGTCACATCCGGGTTGCGCATCAACTTCAGGCTCTCCGTCTCATAGTCGGAAAAGAGCAGGAAGTTGAAACGGCGCACCTTATAGGGGCAGTTGTTCGAGCAGTACCGGGTACCGACGCAACGGTTGTAGACCATCAAGTTCAGGCCTTCCGGGGAGTGCACGGTCGCGGCCACAGGGCATACCTGCTCGCAGGGCGCGTTCTCGCACTGCTGGCACATCATAGGCTGGAAGTGTGCCCGCGGCGATTGCAGGTCGCCTTCGAAATACGTATCGATGCGGAGCCACTGCATATCGCGGCCGGTCTTGGTATTGTGTTTACCGACTACGGGAATGTTGTTCTCTGCATAACAACTGATGACGCACGCATTGCAGCCCACGCAGGAGTTCTGGTCGACCGCGATTCCCCAAGCGTTCTTGTTGTAGGGAAAATTCGCGAACAGGCTGTTGTCGGGGGCCGGATCTTCCGGGTAAACGCCCTTCTCATGCGCGAAGTCCGGCTCCTTGCGGAACTCTTCCAGCGTCGCCGAGCGCACTATGCCGCGCGTGATCGCTTCATCGCCTTCCAGCGAATGCGAGCGCACATTGCCGCTTTGCGCCGATCCAGCCAGTGCGCTCGCGCCACGCTCATCGCTGTAGTGGCTCTTCGTCACAGCGATGCCCCAGACATCACCCGTCTTCCTGAAGGTCGCCCCCGGTTCGAAGAGCGGAGCATCGGAGGTGCGGAGGGCGTAGGCATTGAAGCCCATCCCGGAACCGACGCGCCCGGCGTATTGGCGGCCATAGCCCAAGTGGAGCGTGAAAGCATTATCCGGATGACCGGGCACTGAGACCACGGGCGCGAGAACCTTACGGCCATTGAGCGTGATCTCAAGGACGTCGTTCTCTTCCAGACCCAGCTTCACTTTGGTGGGACCGCTCATGATCACGGCATTGTCCCAGCAGTTATTCACGATGGGCTTGGGCAGCTCCTGCAGCCAGCCGTTGTTCGCATAGCGGCCGTCATAGATCGACGGATCGGCGCGGAAGATAACCTCAATCGAGTCCTCGGAAGGCGCCGGCTGAGGCACGCGCGCCATGGCGCTGGCCGAAAGGGCTTTCGCCGGGAAGGCCGTGCCCGCCAGAAATCCGTCGTGCAGCACCTTGCGCCATGCCGAATCGAACTCACCCTTGCCGGCGAGTTGCTGCCCCCATTGCTCCCGCACCACGTCGTAGCTGGAACGCGCAGGATCATCGAGCAGGGTCTGCATGACATCGTGCGCCGACTTGCCACCATACAGTGGATCGATCATCGGCTGGATGATGGAAAGGGTGCCGTCATACGCCCGTGCATCCGACCATGACTCCAGATAATGGGCACTGTTGATGTGCCAGGTCGCGATCTGCGCGGTCTCGTCGACATGGCTGCCCAGGACGGCGCTCTTCGGCACCTTCTCCAGCGCCTCGGCAAACTTGAGATCGATCGGCGCAGTGTAGACCGGATTGCTATCGAGCATCAGTAGCCACTGCACCTTACCGGCATTCATGTCGGCAACCAGCAACTTCAGATCGTCGCCCTGGATCGAAGGCAACGGCTGTACCGTCTCGGTGTAGATAACCGTCTTGCCCACGTTGCCGAGCGCCTGGTTCAAGGCAATCGCGGCCATGTGCACATTCGCGGATTGCTGCTCACCGGGGATGACCACGCATTTGCCCGCATGGGCTTTTAAATCGGCGGCAACCGCTGCGATGAACGCCTGCTGCTCGGCAGTCCAGTTTGGCGCCGGCGCGCCCCCGCCGCTGATGGCAACTGCGACCGCTTCGACCTGGCTCGCCTTCACCTTCAGCCGGTGCTCGGCCTTGAAGCCCGTCGTGGTCGGCATGCTCTCGACCGCATACAACCGGTTCATCTCGATCGAGGGATCCATCAGCTTGCGGCGGTTCGCGTATTCCCGTGAAAGCTTGACGAAGCCGGGATGCGTGATGCCGGAGAGGAAATCGGCATCCAGCGACAGGATCACATCCGCTTGATCCAGCATGTACTGCGCATCGTAGAAGTCGCCGAAGGCAGCTTTGGAGGCGCGGCGCGCGGAGTCGCGATTGACCGGATCGTACTGGATCAACTTCGCCTGCGGGAGCCGCTTCTGTGCGTCCTTCCACTGCGCGGCGAGAGTAGGCGAGGTGATCGTCGAGCTCAGGATGTACAGACCTTGTCCACCCGGCATGTTGGCAAGATCGTGTACCAGCGCCGACTGGAAGCTCCCGAACGAAGTCGTTTCCAGCCGATAGAGCACGTGCTGGGAGCGATCGGGATCGTAGAGCCCCAGCAGCGAGCCCTGGCTTAGCGGATCGGAGCCGCCCATGCTCATCGGGTGCTCGGGATTGCCGTCTACCTTGATTGGGCGGTAGGCATCGCTCTTGATCAGCAGAGGCAGCGCGCCGGTAGAGAACGGGAAAGCGGTCGCGAAGTAATTCGGCTTGCCGAGGATCAGGTCTTCCGGCGCCTTGACGTAGGGATAAATTGGCTCATCGGGCTGCTTGGTACAGCCCGCCAGTCCGGCCATGGCCAGCGAGGCGCCCATCAGCTTCATGAAGCCCCGGCGCGAAACCGGGTCGACCCATTCCTGGGCCTGCGCCGGGAACTCCCGTTCGACGCGGCGGTCGAAACCGGGCTGCGTCGCCACCTTGTCAAGCCCCTGCCAGCCTGCGTCGCTATCCAGCTCGGCGCGCGCGGCTCCGAGCGTCATGACGGTCTTTGCCGTCGAGCCTGCCCCGGGCTGGGCCGGTTGCAGCAGCGCCAGCCCTCGGTCCTTCGCCAACATTCCGTCCTGTGTGTCCATCGTTTCGGCTTTGCTCTCAGTTCCCATCGTCATGGCCGCTAGCGCACATTGTCTAGCGGTGGCAGGTCTCGCACGAGCTCAACTCATGCGGGTCGCGGATATGGTATTGCTTCAGTAGGAAGAGGCCCAACGCCTCCTGGTTGGTGAACTTCGTGTAGTTCACGTTGTCCGCCCCAGTCGGTCCCGCAGCGCCATTCGGATGCGCTGCCACGTCCAGCATGTGAGTCTCCGGCTGATCGGTCGGCGGCAGCATATCCAGCGAAGCGGTGCGCGCCCCAACCTGTTCCGGATTTACCGTTGTGCAATTCACCGTTTGCGCGGTCGGCGTCCCGTTCTTGTCGCCTGCGGTCCCGCACCACACCGGCTTATCGTTCGAAGGACCGGCCCAGGCCATGTTGTAGACCTCGCTTGTCGGACGAAGGTTCTTCGCAGGATTGCGATGGCAATTCAGGCACCACTCCATCTGCAGTGAGTTTTCCTGATACATGATCGGCATCAGGTCGACGCGGCCGTGACAGGACGAGCAGCCGATGCCCTTGTTCACGTGAATCGAGTGGTTGAAGTAGACGTAATCGGGCAGATCGTGCACTCGGATCCAACGAATCGATTCACCCGTCGCCCAACTCTGGCGAACCGGCTCCAGCAGCTGCGCATTGGTCCAGATCTGCGCATGGCAGTTGATGCAGGTCTTGGTCGGGGGGATACCCGCGTAGCTCGAGCGCTCGACCGTCGTATGGCAGTACTGACATTGCAGCCCGAGACCTACAACGTGGTGCTTGTGACTGAAAGGTACTGGTTGATCCGCACGCTGCCCTTGCCGGGTTACCCATGGGGAGCGTTGCAACTGGTCTAGCGTGACTCCCAACGCAATCACAATCAGTCCCGTCAGGATCAGGCTCATACGCGCCAACGCGTTTGAGCTGCGGTCAAAAATCTGCGGCATCGATCCGTTCCTGTTTCCCTTACGTCAAAGAAAGGAGTTTAGAGATCACTGCAATCAACCATTTGCGACCGCTCTAGTCGTACTTCGAAAAGACCATCGAGGGGGCAAAGCAGGACTATAACAGCATTTCTTGTCTCGACCATAATGGGCGTCGCGACTCGTTGTAATTCTGCCAACCTCGCGAATGGTTTTGGCGCGTGTGAAAAGGTGCTTTGCCTGCGATGGATCGCAGAATTGTCTATTGTGGTTCCCTCCTACGCTCCGGTGATGCCAGTGTCTTTTGTGTTTTCCAAATCTGAGGTTCCTGCCCTTAGCCTCCGCTACACTCAAGCGCTATGAACGATGGCCGCCGCAGTGTCCGCTACAACCCGAAAGAGGCAATCGCCGCACTGAGCGCGGCAGATGCGAGGCTGGGCGAACTGATTCGCCGCGCAGGGCCATTCACCATGCGGCTGAAGAGCCAGCATTCGCCCTTCGAAGCGTTGACGGAGTCGATCATCTACCAGCAGATTCACGGCAAAGCGGCATTCGCGATTTTGAGCCGCCTGCTGCACGCCTTCGGCGATATCCATCCGCAGCCGGACCATCTGCTGGCCGCGCCGGAGGAGATGCTACGCGCCTGCGGGCTTTCCGCGAACAAGATGAAGGCCCTGCGCGATCTGGCCGCAAAGACACTCGATGGCACCGTGCCCACGCTCTCGCAGATCCGCCGCATGCCGGATGCGGAGATCACAGAGCGGCTGACCCAGGTGCGAGGCGTGGGGCAGTGGACGGTGGAGATGCTGCTCATCTTCCGGCTTGGCCGCCCGGATATCTTTCCGGTGAGCGACTACGGCGTGCGCAAGGGCTTTCTGCTGACCTTCGGACGTCCCCCAAAGTCGAAGCCGATCACGCCGGCGGTGCTGCCGAAGCCCGATGTCATGCTGCGACGCGCAAAGAAATGGCAGCCCTGGCGCTCGGTCGCGAGCTGGTATTTATGGCGCGCATGCGACCTGCACGGCACCGCATCGCCGCCACCGGAATGAGTCCGCGCATCGCGTAAGCTGGCAGGATGGCAAAGCAATTCGCCAGCATGACGCCGGCCCATCGCGAGTTCATCGCGCGACAGCGTATCTTCTTCACCGCCTCGGCAACTAGCACCAGCCGCGTGAACGTCTCCCCGCGCCCGACAGATGCACTGCGGGTTCTGGATGAGTGCGCCGTCGCCTATCTGGACCTGACCGGGAGCGGCAGCGAGACCGCTGCGCATCTCCGCGTCGATGGCCGCATCACCCTGATGTTCTGCGCCCTGGATGAGTCGCCATCGATTCTGCGACTCTACGGGCGCGGCACGAGTCTCGCCCGGAACACCGGTGACTACGGTGTGCTCCTCGCTTCAGCCTTCGACAATCAGGAGCCGCTGGGTGCGCGGCAAATCGTCCGCATCGATATCGACCTGGTGCAGACCTCCTGCGGCTACGGTGTGCCGTTGTTCGAGTACATCGGTGAGCGCTCTACATTGCACCGGTGGGCGCAGCAGAAGGGCGACGCAGGACTCGAAGAGTACCGCCGCCAGAAGAACGCACGCAGTCTCGATGGATTGCCTACTGGCCTGGTGGAAGAGGAAACCTCCTCGCTGTCTGAATCGCTCTCTGCGCATCCCTGAGGCGCATAACTTTCGCGCCACATGCAGACCAAGCACCGGGACAGCTAGACTGTTCGAGCATGTCCGCCTCTCCCGCTCACCGCTTTGTCTGCGTTCACGGACACTTCTATCAGCCACCGCGCGAGAACCCCTGGCTCGAAACCGTCGAGACGCAGGACTCGGCCGCGCCTTACCACGACTGGAATGAGCGCATCACCGCCGAGTGCTACGCGCCCAACGGCGCGGCGCGCATCGTGGACGGCAAAAACCGCATCCTGCGGATCACCAACAACTACGCGCGGATGAGCTTCAATGTCGGCCCTACTCTCCTCTCCTGGATGCAGGAGAAGGCACCGCTGACCTGCGCCATGATCCGCGATGCGGACCGCCTAAGCCAGCGGCAGTTTGGTGGCCACGGCTCGGCAATCGCGCAGGTCTACAACCACATCATCATGCCGCTCGCTTCGACGCGCGACCGCGAGACGCAGATCGTGTGGGGCATCGTCGATTTTGAGCACCGCTATGGCCGCAAGCCCGAGGGGATGTGGCTGGCGGAGACAGCGGTCGATCTGGAATCGCTCGACCTGCTGGCACGCCACGGCATTCGCTTCACCATTTTGGCGCCGCACCAATGCGCGCGTGTGCGGCCGCTTCCCGGCGCTGATGCTCCTGCCGCAATCGCAACAAAAGCGCCTGCCACAAAGACCGGCACTGTAGAAGATGCCGCAACGACCGCTGGCCGGATAGACAAGCCCGATGCAGGCTGGAAGGAAACCCCCGACGCGGGCGTGGATACGACCCAGCCCTACCTGGTTCAGACCAGTCCGGGCCACTCCATCGCCGTCTTCTTCTACGACGGACCGGTGTCGCGCGCGATTGCCTTCGACGGCCTGCTGAACAGCGGAGAAGCGTTCGCGGAACGGCTCATGGGGGGATTCCGCGAAAGCGAGTCACCGCAGTTGGCGCATGTCGCAACCGATGGCGAAAGCTATGGCCACCATCATCGGCACGGTGAAATGGCGCTCGCTTACGCACTGCAATTAATCGAGGAAGGCGATGCGAAGCTAACCAACTACGGACAGTTCCTCGCGAATTTCCCGCCCGCGCAGGAGGCCGAGATTGTCGAGAACAGCTCGTGGAGCTGCTTTCACGGGGTGGAGCGCTGGCGCTCCGACTGCGGCTGCAACGGCGGCAAAGCGGGCTGGAACCAGAAGTGGCGTGCTCCGCTGCGCGAGGCGCTGGATTGGCTCCGCGACAGCTTGGCGCCGCTGCTACATGACGCAAGCCGCGAACTGCTGACCGACGCCGATGCGGCGCGCAACGATTACATCTCCGTGATCCTCGACCGCTCGCCTGCCTCGGTCGATGCATTCTTCTCTCGCCACAGCATCCGCACCCTCACAGCGGAGGAACGTGTCCGCGCCCTGGAATTGATGGAGCTGGAGCGCAACGCAATGCTGATGTACACCAGTTGCGGCTGGTTCTTCGACGACATCTCCGGCATTGAGACGGTGCAGATCATCATCTACGCCGCGCGCGTGCTGGAACTGGCCGCGATGCTCTTCCCCGAGACCCGCGGTGTACTCGAAAAAAGCTTCACCGACCGCCTGGCCGAGGCCAAAAGCAACGACCCGCAATGGCGCGATGGCCGTTACATCTACGACGAGTCCATCCGTCCGATGGTCGTCGATCTGGAGCAGGTGGTGGCGCATTACGCCATCAGTTGCCTCTTCCCGCGCGCAGGTGAGACCTCCCTCATGGAGCGCGACCGGCTCTTCTGCTACACCATCGCGCACCTTTGGGAGACCACGCTGCCCTACGGACTCGGTCAGTTGCGGCTGGGGCGAGTGGGCATCTGTTCCGTACTGACGGAAGAGTGCG
Organism: Acidobacteriaceae bacterium; assembly: GCA_036488835.1. GTDB lineage: Bacteria > Acidobacteriota > Terriglobia > Terriglobales > Acidobacteriaceae > KBS-83. The sequence goes on along the minus strand of DASXGY010000267.1, from coordinate 776 downwards.
AGGAGGCTGCCTATGGCCTGCTCCATTTCGGCGATCAGAATGTTTCCGCGGCAGTAAAGCGTGTGGAACCCGGAGAACAGGAAGCGCTGATACTGCTGGCAAAAGAAGTTGAAGACGCAGTGGACGCAAGCAATCTCCCTGAGGTCGTTCGGCTGATGGACGACTACTTCGGAGAGAGCCGCTTCTCGCTGACTTCGCTCTTTGCCGACGAGCAGCGCCGCATCGTGAAGAGCATCCTTGACCCGGCTATGCAGTCGCTGGAGACGTCTCTTACCGACCTGTACACGAGCCACGCATCGCTTTTGCACTTCCTCGCCCGCAGTGGGCTGCCTCGCCCCGCCGCCCTCAAGGTGGCCGCCCAGTTCGCCATCCATACGCAATTGCGCCGCGCGCTGGAGGCCGACCCCATCGACCTTCCAGCCGTGGAGCGGCTGCTGGCCCAGGCACGCGAAGACGCGGTCGTTGTGGACCATTCGACCTTCGGCTATCTGGCCGACGAGCGCATGCATGCGGCCATGGAGCGGCTACAGCAAACCCCGTCCGACCCGGAGGCGGTACGCCACGCGCTCGGGCTCGCGACCGCTCTTCGGGCGCTCCCATTCGCGCTGGATCTCTGGCAGGCGCAGAACATCTGGTATGGGCTGTCGCCGCGGATTGCGGGCGAGGGAAAAGCCCTGCGCGACGACTTTCTCGCGTTGGGCGCTGCGCTCAATATTCGGGTGGACCGCGTAGACCGCGGCCCAAGGCTGGTCACCTAAGGCAAATTTTTCTCTAAA
>DASXGY010000230.1:0-10742 GCA_036488835.1 Acidobacteriaceae bacterium | reverse complement strand
TTTGGCGGCATCGTGCTCTCGCTGGCGCTCTCGGTCGGACTTGGATCGCGCGAACTGGTAAGCCGATCCATCGAGCGGGAGACCTCCCGCGCGGCGGCACCGGCGCAGGAGGAGGAGCAGTTGCGCCACTTCTGAGAGATGATCTGCCGGTCGAGTCTCGGATGGCACAAGATCCGCTTGCGATTTGCGCCGGCGCGGGAATGGCGCAATAGGGGGACTCGGTGCACTCCCACTTGCGGGAGAGAAATGGACCCGGAGGCCGGAGTTACGCGATGCTGACTTCGGTGTAAGTGCCCATGACATCGCGTAGGGCAGCGCATATCTCGCCCACCGTTGCATAGGCGCGAACGCAGTCCAGGATGAACGGCATCGTGTTGGCGCTAGAGAGCCGTCCTGGCTTGGTCGCGGGCTCTTCTGCTGCCGCCACGCGAAGCGCTTCCAGCGCGCGGTCCACCGCCTCCTGCGATCGTTGTGCGCGCAGATGTTTCAGTTTGGCTGTCTGCTGGTCGCGCGCCTCCTCACCGATGTAGAGGATCTCCTGCGGCGTCTCGTCGATGACATAATCATTCACGCCGACGATAATCTTCTCTTTCTTCTCAACGGCGCGCTGGTATGCGTAGCTCGCCTCGGCGATCTCCTTCTGCGGAAATCCATGTTCGATCGCCTTCACCATGCCGCCCATTGCGTCCAGCTTGCGAAAATATTCGAAAGCGCCGTCTTCCATATCCCTGGTCAGCCGCTCGACGAAGTAGGAACCGCCCAGCGGATCGGCCGTGTTCGCCACGCCGGATTCATAGGCGAGGATCTGCTGCGTGCGCAGCGCGATGCGCGCGGCATCTTCGGTGGGAAGCGCCAGCGCTTCGTCGAAGCCGTCGGTGTGGAGGGATTGCGTCCCGCCGAGGACCGCGGCGAGCGCCTGGATAGCCACTCGTGCGATGTTGTTCTTCGGCTGCTGCGCGGTGAGCGAAACGCCCGCGGTCTGGGTGTGGAAACGCAACCAGGTAGAGCGCGCATTCTGCGCGCCGAAGCGCTCCGTCATGGTGCGATACCAGATGCTTCGCGCTGCACGATACTTCGCGATCTCTTCGAAGAAGTCGTTATGCGCGTTGAAGAAGAAGGACAGCCGTGGCGCGAAGTCGTCGATGGCCAGTCCGCGGCGCAGCGCCCACTCTACGTACTCGACGCCGTCGTAGAGTGTGAAGGTTAGCTCTTGCAGCGCAGTCGAGCCGGCTTCGCGGATGTGGTAGCCGGAGATGGAGATGGGGTTGAAGCGCGGCGTGTGGATAGCACCGAACTCGAAGGTATCGATCACCAGCCGCATCGACGGCGCCGGAGGGTAGATGTACTCCTTCTGCGCGATGTATTCCTTCAAAATGTCGTTCTGCAGCGTACCGGAGATATTCTTCCAGTCCGCGCCCTGCTTCTCCGCGACCACGAGATACATGGCCCACAGCACCGACGCCGGCGAGTTGATCGTCATCGATACAGTGACGTTTTCGAGGTTGATGCCGGAGAAAAGAATCTCCATATCTTCGAGCGAGTCGATAGCAACGCCGCACTTGCCCACTTCGCCTTCGCTCTCCGCGTCGTCGGAGTCGTAGCCCATCAGGGTTGGGAGGTCGAAGGCCACGGACAAGCCATCTCCACCCTGCGCAAGCAGGTATTTGTAACGGAGGTTGGTCTCTTCCGGCGTGGCGAAGCCGGAAAACTGGCGCATGGTCCACAACTTGCCGCGATAACCGGTGGGATGAATGCCACGCGTGTACGGCGGCTGGCCCGGCACCGGCAGTGTGAAATCGGACGGCAGGTCTGCTTCGGTGTAGAGCCGTTCGATGGGCACGCCGGAGATGGTCGTGAAGCGTGCGTTGCCCTCCGCGTCCAGGTTGACGCCGGTGCGCGCGCCGATGGGCCGCTCCGCCGCCTTGGTCAGCGCGGGCTCCAGCACATCCTGAGTCCACTTACGCTCCGCGGCGGACGGCTCGCGGCGGGAGGGCGAGGTAATCGTGGCATGATCGGACATCCATACTCCTTCAGCCTCGCTATCAGCGAAACTCACAAGCCTAGAGGAATCCACCCGGGTGAGGCAAGCGGGAAACGATCAGAGGATGTTCACGGCGCGCGCGGCCAGCAGTGCAATCGTGGCCAGGGAGATGCTCGACTGCACCATCATCAGCAGCTTTGCCCAGCGCGAGAGCACGGGGACATCGGTCGGCGAAAACGCCGTGCTGGTATTGAAGGCGAGAAAGAGATAGTCGACAAATCCCGGTGACCAGCCGTTGGCGGGCGAGTCCGCGTCAGAGGCATCCAGGGTCATCTGCGGAAAGAGGAATGCGCCTTCGCGGTGCTCTTCACGGAAGTCGCGGGCATTGGGACCACCGGCATCCAGCCGCCAGTACCATGACGCGAAGATGAGAATGTTGCTCACCCACAGAACGGCAGAGGAGCGCAGCAGTGTGGTCGGCGCGAGCGTATGCGCGGGCAGCGCTGCCACCAGCAACGAGAGCGACCAGACCATGTCGAGCGTAACGATACCGGTGATGACGAAGCCGAGCCACCGATTGAGCTGATGGCGCCTCATGCGTCTTGCCAGCACCGTCGGAATGACCAGCAGCGTGACCACGACCAACGGCACCCATGCGGGACCGACGGCCAGCGAGCGGGGAAGTGCAAGCCGCAAGCCAACAATTGCAAACAGCGCGACAATTGCAGGCCAGCGCGCTTCCGGGTTTGGGGACGGATTCGTCGAGACGGTCATTCGTCAGCTTCCGATGAACAGAGTGACGGAGCCATTGAGCTATCGCAAGTATCGCGGCAAGTACTGCGTGGCTGTTGTTGTTCTAACGCGTAGCCCGAGCGCTCTCCCAGGCCTTTGCGTACTTCCAACTCACATAAGCCGAGTGATACAGGTGCAGCAGCAGGCCCTCGCGGCCATCGAGGAATCCCGTCCGCAAAATGTAGTTGTAGATGAATGTTGCCAGCGGATTCAGCAGCACGCCATTGAGAAAGCTGAGCAGTCCACGCCCGTTGCGGCCGCGGGCAATCGCGATGTCGGCGCCCAGTGTGCTGTAGCGCTGCATGTGGTCGAGGTAACTCGCGAGCGTCGGGTAGGCATCGTGCAGCAGGTCGCCGTTGAGTGTCTCGACGTTGCCGCCGAAGACCACGGTTTCGTGCACGGGTGTCTCCTGAAAGGTGCCTTGTCCGCGCGGGAAGAGGCGCAGCTTCGCATCGGGGTAGTAGCCGCCGTGGCGGATCCAGCGGCCGAGGAAGAAGTTCCGGCGCCGCAGCGAATAAGCATTGTGCGACGGTGGCGCCGCGATGGCCTTTTGTATAGACGCGGCCAACTCCGGTGAGACCGCTTCGTCCGCATCGAGCGACAGCACCCACTCCGAGGTGCAGAGCGACACTGCAAAGTTCTTTTGCGCTGCGAAGCCACGCCATGCCTCGGTGACGAAGCGCGCGCCATGGGATTCGGCAACGCCGCGCGTTCCGTCGGTCGATCCGGAATCGACGATCACGATCTCATCTGCCCATGCGACGCTGGCAAGAGTGCGCGGCAGATTCGCCTCTTCGTTCCGCGTGATGATGGCAACGGAGAGTGCGCGGCGGGGCGTCTCCATGGGAGCTTGCGTCAGGGCAGCGCCACCGCGCCGCCATCGCCCGCGTCCATGCCCAGGTGCTGGTTGATGGCACGCTCCACCACCTCTTTCAGCGTCTCGCCGGTTTTGGGAAGCACGAACGCTTCGGCATCGCCGGACCACTCCAGCTTGAAGGAGGTAGAGAGCGCGGAGATCCAGATCTGTCGTACCGGAGTGTTCGGCGTGATGACGAACTTGCCCGGCGGCTCGTCAAAAACAACGTTCAGGACGCCATTCTGCTCTTCCGCTTCGAAGTCGCCCTGCTCCTCGGCGCGGATGAGACTACGTTTCAGCGCGTCAAGTGCGGCATCAGCATGTTGGCGGAAGGAGGCTTCGTCGAGCATGCGGATAGTGTAGCCTGCCTTCCTTCCGACTCAGTTCAGCCGCTGCAGGCGTGCGATCAGCTTCTCGGCCAGGCTCTCGCCGCTCTCGGACCACAGCAGCCGGCTGGAGACGGCCAGGTTGTTCTGAATCGCCTGCGTAACGTCGATCAGCTTTTGCACATTCTGCTGAACGTGGGTCGCGGCTTCGGGCTCCAGCGTCACATCTTCCTGCAGGAAGGGCGCATCGGTGCCGAAGTCGATGCGGATGTGTCCATTCTGCTCATAGCTGCCCTCGTCGAACTCCGGGCCAAATCCGGTCACACGCAGAGCACGCGGCTCCTGCCGCCACAGGGTGTCCAGGCCGCCGCCGGTCTCCGGCACCCATAGGTCCCATTTCACCTCGAACTCGTAGGCGTAATCCTCATGCAGCATCTCCATCGCCTCGGCAACCGCCCGTTCCGGCTGTGCCGCCTCGATGTCTACTTCTACCTCCCCAGTCGAGTCATACACCCGCTGGTAAACCGGCGCTTCGTTCCAGGAGATCGGATAGACCGCGGCCGCTGTAACGGTGGATGCGCTTCCCGCGCTGGCTAACTGGCGCAGTACACCCACGATGGCTGGGGTGAGCGCGACAAGCCGAAAGTTGGGGAACCACAAGCTTAGATACAGTTGATCTGCCACTTAAAGATTGTAGTCTTGGGACAGCGACCAGCCGCTAGGGCAGTTTTCGTCCGCCAAGCCGCATTTCGGATAATCTGGACGGCCGGTGCCCAGGAGAGATGCGCGAGACGTATGCGGATCACCATTGAGAGATTGCGCAGCTGGATCCTGGTACTCGCCGGGGTGCTGATCGCCGTCATCGCCGGATTTTTCGCCCTTACCCGTTACAAGCTGAGCCACTTCGGCCGCGATCTTCCGGGAAAGCTCGGTGTGAACATTCAGCAGGATGCCAATGGTTTCACCTTCTCCAAATCGCAGGCCGGCCACACGTTGTTCACCCTGCATGCGTCCAAGCTGATCCAATACAAGGACAACGGCCGTGCCATGCTGCACAACGTCAGCATCACGCTTTACGGCAAGGACGGCTCGCGCAACGACCATGTCTACGGCAACGACTTCGAGTATGACCCGGCTCAGGGCACCGCGCGCGCTATTGGTCCAGTCCACCTGGACGTGCAGGCGCCCGCGGGCACGCGGGGAACCGTGCCGCAGAACCGCACCGTGCATGCCGAGACGAGTGGCGTCGTCTTCAATCAGAAGACCGGCGAAGCGAACACCGACGCGCCGGTGACCTTCTCGGTGGCGGATGCAAAGGGCACGGCCATTGGGGCTTCCTACGATGCGAACGAAGGAGTGCTGATCCTGCAGAAGGATGTCCACTTCACCGCCCAGTTGACCAAGGGCCCGCTGGTCTTGATTGCCGAGCATGCCGAGTTCAATCGCGACACGCGCCAGCTCGCGCTGCTGAAGGACGACATCCGCTACGCCGGCGAGCACAACACTTCGGAGGAGGCGCTGGTGTACTTTCGCCAGGACGGCACGGCGGAGAAGGCTGACGCGACCGGTCATGTGAACATGCAGGACGACGCCGGCCGTCAGTTGCATGCATCCGCGCTTGAGGTGTTGATGGATGCCCGCGGTAACACGCAGCGGGCGACCCTCGACGGCGGACTGCTCTTTTCCGCGGACGAGGGACCGCACTCGATTCACGGCGACGCGAATTCCGGCATCCTGCAGCTCGGCCCCGACGGCGAACTCAAGCGCGTGGAGATGTATAACGCGGTCACGGTAGTGGACCAAGAGATCGGACCGCCGGACGATCCCCACGGTTCCATCACGCGCGAAGTCAAGGGCTCGACGGTGACAATCGATTTCGTGCCTTCGCCGGAGGGGCACGCCGAGGCGCAGAAGCTGATGGCCTCCGGCGGCGCCGTGCTGACCGAGCACACCATTTACTCTGATTCGCCGCCACAGAACACAGTGATGAAAGGAGATGTGATCCAGGCCACACTGCGCGAAGGCCGCGCACTGGATGCGCTGCACGCCCGGGGAAACACCTTCCTGACCAATACCAATCCCAGCGGAGTGAGCCAGACGAGTACCGGCGACACGCTGGACATCACCTTTGCGCAGGAGACCTCCAGCCAGCCAAAGCAAAAGCGCAAGCCGGATGAAATTCCGCCCAGCCTGGTGGAGCGCGCGGTGCAACGGGGCCACGTCGCGATTGTGCAGATCAAGCCTGGCGCCAACAATCAGGCGAAGCCCTGGCGCAGTCAGGCAACGGCTGAGATTGCCACTCTCGATGGGCCGCGGCAGATCATCCATCTCGAAGGCTCGCCCCGGCTGAATGACGACGAGGCAGAGATGACAGCTCAGATGATTGATTTTTATCGCCTGAGCGGCGCCGTCACCGCGGACCACGATGTGAAGGTAACCCTGCATCAGGGAGCGAGTGCGCAGGCGCCTGTGCACGCCGTCGCCGAGAAGGTCTTTTTCGATCACGATCGCGATGAGGCCACACTTTATGGTGGCCTCAATCAGGACGCGCGCCTGTGGCAGGCGGCGAACTCAGTGGCGGCGCCCACCATCGTGCTGGACCGTCAGAACCAGATGCTGATCGCGCCCGGCAATGGTGCGCAGGGCCGCGTGCATGGCGTCTTCGCCGATCCCGGCTCGAAGGCCACGGGAAGCGAGGCGGTGATTCGGGTGGATGCGAACTCGCTCCAATATTCGGGCAGCGAGCGCAAGGCGACCTTCCAGGGTAACGTGGTGACGCAGCAGGCCAGCGGGCGCTTGCGGGCCGAAAAGGCCGATCTCTTCATGACCAGGAACGCGTCGCCATCCGACGCGGCCGGTCGCGTACCGAATCCGCGCGGCTCACTCGATCACATGGTGGCCGAAGGCCACGTCCAGGTGAATGAGGGAGCACGCAGCGGCCAGGGAGAACGGCTGGTCTATACCGCATCAGATGGCAAGTTCATTCTCTACGGGCGTACTGGACAGCCGGCGCGCATGGCTGATCCGGAACATGGAATGGTATCGGGCGCGGCTTTGATTTTCACCAATCGCGGTGATAGCGTCGAGGTGGATGGCGGGACCGCCCGCGCGGTGACGGACACACAAGTCCCCAAGTAGAGTTTTTTTGCTATAGGTGTAAACGAGCCGACGATCGTTCCTGTGGCCATTCTTTAGAGAAAGGCCGGCCGAGAGTCAATTCACGCTTCACTCTTAGCAAAAAACGCTCTATCAGCGCGAGGCCGCCGGCATGACGAGGCACGTTGCAGAAACTCCATACCGACGAGATCGCCAAGTCCTACAAGGGACGCCAAGTCGTACGTGGCGTCAACCTTGAAATCACCCAGGGCGAGGTGGTGGGGCTGCTTGGCCCCAACGGCGCCGGCAAGACCACCAGTTTTTACATCATCGTTGGCCTGATCGCGGCAGATGCCGGACGTGTTTTGGTAGACGACGAAGACATTTCGCGCGTCCCCATGTATCTGCGGGCGCGGCGATTCGGCATCAGCTATCTGCCGCAGGAACCGTCGGTCTTTCGCAAGCTGACAGTCGAGGAAAATATCCTAGCCGTGCTGGAGGCGCAGGCCATCTCCTGGGAGATGCGTCGTGCCCGGGCCGAAAAGCTTATGGACCAACTTAACCTCGGCCATATCCGCAAGACCCGTGGCTACGCACTCTCCGGGGGCGAGCGGCGGCGCGTGGAAATCGCCCGCTGTCTTTGCATCCAGCCGTCGTTTATTCTTTTGGACGAGCCCTTCTCCGGCATCGATCCCATCGCGGTGCTTGATCTGCAGGAGATCATCTTCGATCTCAAGGCCAGTGGCATCGGGGTGCTGATCACCGATCACAACGTCCGCGAGACGCTTTCGGTGACGGATCGGGCCTATATTATCAACGACGGAAAGATCTTCCGCGATGGCACTCCGGACGAGCTGGGGCGCGATCCCGAGGTGCGCCGGGTCTACCTGGGCGAAGGATTCTCGCTCAACTAGCCGGTCTTCACCCCTCCCGCGATAGTGGGATTACCGCGGATTCCCGGAGCAAAAGGAATTGATGCATCCGGCTCCTCCCGCCCTGTAAGCTATGGGCAAATAACGCTATAGATTGGTGGCAATGGCACTCCTTCAACCCAAGCTGAGCCTCAAGGTGGCTCAACGCCAGATTCTGACCCCTGGCCTCATGCAGATGGTCAGCGTGCTGGCGCTGAATAAGCTGGAGTTGAAGGAGATGATCCAGTCCGAGATGGCGGAGAACCCCGTCCTCGATGAAATCGAGGAGAGCGTACCGCTGCTTGACGACGTGGAGGGGCGGCAGGCAGAGCGGGAGCGGCCGGCGGAAGAGGTGGCCGCTTCGGTGGAGACCCCCAAAGAGGAAAAGGATCCCTTCGCGGAAATCGACTTTGGCTCCTACTTTCAGGATTATCTCGATCCTGGCTTCCGGACGCCGAATAGCTTCGAGCTGAGCGAGAAACCCTCCTTTGAGAACTTCCTCTCCCAGCCGGATACCCTCACCGATCACCTGGCCTGGCAGCTCGGCTCGCTAAGCATTGCGCCCGCCCTGCGCGAGGCCGCGGAGTACATCGTCGGCAATCTCAACGAAGACGGCTACCTGCTGTCGACCGACGAGGAATTGCTGACCGGCTTTGTGCAAGCGGTAGACAGCGTGGAGAACCACGAAGCGGCCCGTACTCTGCTGGCCGAGTCTCTCGAACTGGTCCGCTCGCTTGACCCCAGCGGCATCGCGACCCGCGATTTGCGCGAGTGCCTCGCTCTGCAGATTCGGCACCAGGAGCACGAGTTCGACCTGATCTTCGGTGAGGCCGATGCCTCCATTGAAGATGAGGCGGATGTGGTCATGCATCGGACTCTGTTTCGTACTGCGATGCACATCGTCGACCAGTGTCTGCCGTTGCTGCAGAAGCGCGACCTGACCGCACTGGGGCGCGCTGTCTCGAAGCCGCCGGAGCATGTGCAGCAGGCGGTCGATCTTATCCGCGCGCTCGACCCGCGGCCGGGCCAGCGATACAACCGCACGGAAGCACGGCTCATCGAGCCGGATGTTGTCTTCGTCAAACGCGGTGATGAGTTTGTCGTGGTCATGAACGAAGAGGATCTGCCGACGCTGCGGCTCAACCAGGGCTACCGCAAGCTGCTGGCGCAGAACGATACCGAGCGCGAGGTCAAGGAGTACGTGAAGGAGCGCTACCGCTCCGCCCTGCAGTTGATTCGCAACATCGAGCAGCGTAAGAGCACCATCCTGCGCACCTGTGAGGCTATCGTCCGCCGCCAACCGGAGTTTCTCGAGCGCGGTGTGGATGCGCTGCGCCCTATGATGATCAAGGACGTTGCCGAAGAGATTGGTGTGCATCCCTCCACCGTCAGCCGGGCCGTCTCCAACAAATACGTGCATACGCCGCAGGGAGTCTTCGAGCTCCGCTACTTCTTCTCCGAAGCGGCCGGCGGTCCGGAAGGCGCGGGGACCCCGCTCATGCTGCTGAAGCGGAAGGTCAAAAAGCTTATCGATGAAGAGGACCCGAAGAAGCCGCTGACCGACGACTTCATCGCCAGCGTGCTGCAATCCCAGGGCATCCAGGTCACCCGCCGGACGGTGGCTAAGTATCGGGAAGACATGAGGATCCCCAGCACGCACCAGCGCCGCGTGCGCATCTGAGGAATACACTGCGTCCTCTGGTGTAGGATCATCTCCCCTCACGGGATTTGCATCTTGATACCTATGGAGGTTCCGCTTATGCAGGTGGAGTATACCGGACGCCAGATCGCAATCACCCCTTCACTACGTCGTCTGGCCGAGGAGGGCCTGGATCGGGTCGGCAAAGTGGTTGGTAGAAGTTGCAGTGCTCACGTGATTCTTACCGAAGAGAAGTATCGGCACACCGCAGAAGTGACCGTGCAAACCAAGTTCCAGACCATCGTTGGTTTATGTGAATCGCCGGTCATGGAGACGGCGCTCCGCGACGCGCTGGCTAAGGCCGAGTTCCAGGCCATCAAACACAAGGACAAATTCCGCACCCGGACGCGCGAGCCCAAGGATGGGAAGACCGCGCACGAACCCCAGCTCTCGCGGCCGCGGAACAACCGCATGTCGGTTGCCGCGTTGCCGGACGTTGCCGAGCCGATCCTTCCGGCGTCGAAAACGCCCCCGCCCAAGGCTGCCAACGGCAATGGAAACGGCCGCAAGCCGGCGCCGGTGAAGGTCCATAGCCCCTCGCACGGCATGGAAATCGCCGAGCCGCACGTGGTGCACTGCGACGACTGCGTGGCCGAGCAGCGGATGAGCCTCGATGAAGCCGTCAAGGAATCCGAACTGCGCGACAAAGATGTCTTCGTCTTCCGCGAGCCGGCTGGAGACCTGCGTGTGCTCCACCGGCGTCGCGACGGCGTAATGGAGCTGATCGCTCTGCCGTCCTAGGGAAACCTTGGTAACACGCCTGCGGGCGCTCTCAAAAAGGGCGTCCGCAGCTCGTTTCCCCACAGCGATCCCACTGAAACTGTGCAAGCTGGAACGTCGCGGCAACAGAAATGCTTTAGCATGTGGCCATGCCGCGCAAAGCCGCACCCCAGGCGAGCCCGCGTCCGGCTCGGAAGACAAAACACGACGGCACGCATGCGCCGCATGACGGCCTGCAGCGGGAGCTCGTCATCATCACCGGCCTCTCCGGCTCGGGCAAGGCTTCGGCCCTCAAGGCATTTGAGGACCTCGGCTACTACTCTGTAGACAATTTGCCGCTCGATCTGCTGCCCGCATTTGC
>DASXGY010000220.1:0-3966 GCA_036488835.1 Acidobacteriaceae bacterium | reverse complement strand
CATCAGCATGTACACGGTAAAGACCATGACGATGCCGCACGCCGCTAGCGGACGCAGGATGGGCGAGAAGATCTCCTGTAGATAGCTGGCGACGGAGACCGGCGGCTCAATCACCTGCACCGGCGTTGGCTGCTGCGGCGTCGCATTCTTGTTGGGTAGCGCCGCCTCCGGTGTGGGCTGCTGCAGGCGCCGCCTCCGCACCGTAGGTAGCACCGTTTCGGGCACGGGAGGGGGCGCGATGGTGGCGTTGGCGTGCGAGGAAAGCTCCTCGGTCATCTCCTCCAGCGAGTTGATGGCCTTGCCCGCTGCGCCGCCGATCGGGGTGTGCAGGCTATCCAGCTTGGTCTGGATGTTGTCACGATAGTCCGGCAGCAGCTCTGCAACGTGCACCAGTTGGCGCGCCACTACCCAGCCGGTGACCGCCACTCCAGAGAAGAAGATCAGGATGACCAGGACCACCGAGACGGCACGGCTCAGCCGCCAGCGCTCCAGCCACGCAACCGCGGGCGCCAGCAGGAAGTTGAGCACCAGCGCGAAGGCCATCGGGGCCAGCAGATCGCGGGCGAAATAGACAGTGAGGATGATCAGGCCGGCGAGCAGCAGAGGCTCGCTGGCCAGGAAACCTCCACGCCGGGTCGGGGGTACCGCTCGTGCCTGCATCCCTCACACCTTAAAGCAGATTTCCTGCCCGCGCAGTGGCCTGATGAGGGGAGGCGCGGTTTTCTTGACGGAAAACCGCGTCCGGGCATCCTGCGCAGCCGGATTTTGAGGAAAACCCCGCGTCCCCGCCCGGGACGGGGATCCTGGCCTCAGCCTTTCCGGGCGCCAAAATAGAGCAGCGCGCCGCCACCAAGGATGGCAACCACGCCCAGCACCGGCGGGAGGGGGACGGCATGATTTTCTTTGTGGTTAATCTGGATAGGTCCCATGTCTACCGCTTTTTTGGTGGTGGTGTAGGTGAATCCGCCATACACGAGCGCGGCCACGCCGAGAATGATAAGCAGGACTCCAAGTATTTTCATGAACACTCCCAGATCGGTGCGCGTTGGGTCATAACGGTCTGCAGCGTAGATGCAGAAATAAGAGTGAGGGACAGCCTCCCGCCACCCGGCCTATTCGTTTATTCGCAGCGCGCTTTCAGAAAGAGAGAGCGGGCGCGCTTCTACGGACGCGCGCAGGAGCGATGGCGCATTCTGCCGGAGCAGGCTATGTCCCTCCTTCTCGATCGTGGGGTTGGTGTGCGGGTTGGCATAGAAGAGCGTGTACACCAGGACGCAGAGACATAGGATGGCGACCCCGACCAGGATCAGGAACACACATACCTTCCGCTTATCCATCCCGCGGTTGACGCATCCGGGGTTGACCCACTGGTCGGCCATGTCATGGTGAGATGCGCTCGCTCAATAGCCGTTGGTAATTAAATAGGCGAGAGTTAGTTCTGGTGACTTTTCCCGGGCGAGCGTCTGGGTGGCACCGATCTGGGTAGCACCGATCTGGGTGGCACGGATCTGGGTGACACGGATCTGGGCGGCATGGCGCAGCAGCACATCGGCCTCCAGGTTGAGCAGATCCCCTGCCTGGTGGATACGCAGGTTGGTGTGCTGATAGGTGTGCGGAATGATGGCGACACTCGCGCGCGCTCCGTCCCAGGCGGCAACCGTCAGGCTGATGCCCTCGATGGCGATCGATCCCTTCTCGACGACATACGGCCGGATGCCCTCAGGCACCTCGACTTCGAGCCACCAGTCGGTCATCTCGTTGTCGGGAGCAACCGGCCGAAGCGTGAGGAGACGGCCGACGCCGTCGACGTGTCCCTGCACCACGTGCCCTCCCAGCGGCGTGCCTGCGGGAGTGGGCAGCTCCAGGTTCACCACCGCGCCCGGCGCAAGCTGGCTGAGCGAGGTGCGGCGCACCGTCTCCTCGGCAAGATCGGCCTCGAAGCGGTTCGGCTCGCCCTCCGGGGCGATGGCCAGCGCGGTCAGGCAGACGCCGCTGACGGCGATGCTGTCGCCCAGATGAAGCTGCGGCGCAAGGGTAGGCGCATGGACGGTGATGTGGTGCACGCCCCCGCGCTGCTCCACCGCGAGCACGGAGCCGGTTTCCTGGATGAGGCCGGTAAACATACTTATGAAGCTACTAGCTCCCAGGGATCGTGAAAATAGCCCGCGATCAGTGTGTCCTCTTCGATTCTCTCGTTGCTGTATCGAAGCAGACGGGGCAGCGTTGTTGCGTGCGGACCTGCGAGCATCGGCACAGACTCGGGTCCGAGGAAGCGCGGCGCCTGGAAGAGATAGAGCTTGTCGATGGCATCGGCAGCCAGCGCGCTGCGATTGAGCCGCGCGCCGGCTTCGATCATCACGCTGGTGATCTCTTGCTGGCCGAGGTATTCGAACAGTGCGCGCAGCGAGATGCCACTCTCTGCCTGCGCATCGATTGCCAGGATGCGCGCCCCGCGGGCGGTGAGCGCCTGCCGGCGGGCCTCGTCCCCGGATCGCGTGATGATGACCAGGTCGTCTTGCACGTCTTCGAGGATGCGCGAGGTGAGCGGCAGCCGCAGTTGCGAATCGAGCACGATGCGCAGTAGCGGACGGCGGCGTGGACGCTCGCTGCGATCCGTCAGCACAGGATCGTCGGCGAGCACGGTGCCGATGCCGGTGAGCAATGCATCGTGCGCATGGCGCAGCTCCTGGACACGCGCTCGCGATGCCGGGCCGGTGATGGGGAAAGATGCCCGTTCGTGATGCACGCCGGGTGGGGGCGCGATGGCGCCATCCAGCGTTGCCGCAATCTTGAGCGAGACCATTGGTCTGCGGTGCCGCACATAGTGTGCGAAGGCATCGTTGAGCTCTCGTGCCTCGGCCGCTAGCAGCCCGACTGAGACACCGATTCCCGCCTCGCGCAGCATCGCAAGCCCGCGGCCTTGTACCAGTGGATTGGGATCGGCCGTAGCCGCGACCACGCGTGCCACTCCGGCCTCGATCAGCGCGCGTGCGCATGGCCCGGTGCGGCCATAGTGGCTGCACGGCTCGAGCGTGACATAGGCCGTAGCCCCGCGCGCTGCGTCGCCCGCTTCTTTCAGCGCGACAACCTCGGCATGATCGCGGTGCGCATATTGATGGAAGCCGCGGCCGACGACTTGCCCGTCGCGAACAACAACGCAGCCCACCGTAGGATTCGGCGACGCCAGGCCGACGCCCTCTCGCGCGAGCGCGAGAGCAGCCTGCATCCACTGCATGTCTTGTTGCGATGCCGGATGAGTGTTTACTGCGGGACTCCCGCCTGCGTTCGCCGGCGTGTCAGACATAGGCGTGCCGGGCATAGGGCTCAGGCGCCGAGCAGCGAGTCGGTGAACGCGGCGCTGTCGAAGGGCAGCAGGTCATCGAGCTTCTCACCGACGCCGACGAAGCGCACGGGTAGCTTGAGCTCGCGCGCGATCGCCACGGCGACGCCGCCCTTCGCCGTGCCGTCCAGCTTGGTCAGCACGATGCCGGTGACGCCGGCGGATTCGGTGAAGAGCTTCGCTTGCTGCATCCCGTTCTGGCCAGTGGTGGCATCCATCACCAGCAGCACCTCATGCGGTGCGTCGGGAATGAAGCGCTGCGTGGTGCGGCGCATCTTGTCCAACTCTTTCATCAGGTCATTCTTGGTGTGCAGGCGTCCGGCGGTGTCGACCAGGAGCACATCGGTCGAGCGCGATTTCGCCGCGTTGAGCGCATCGAAGAGTACCGCGGATGGATCGCCGCCCTGTTTGGTTTTGATGATCTCGACGCCGGTGCGCTGGCCCCAGATTTCAAGCTGTTCGATCGCCGCGGCGCGGAAGGTATCCGCCGCGCACAGCAGCACCGTCTTGCCCATGCGGCGATACCACGCCGCCAGCTTGCCGCTGGTGGTGGTCTTGCCGGTACCGTTCACGCCCACCAGCAGGATCACCTCGGGTGGCTGCTCCACTATGCGCGGAGGCGTGGC
>DASXGY010000122.1:0-2805 GCA_036488835.1 Acidobacteriaceae bacterium | reverse complement strand
AGTGTCGCGCTCTCCTGCTCATTGCGCGCTTCGGTGTAGACGCGTACCACAGGCTCCGTGCCGGAGAGGCGATAGCACACCCACGAGCCATCGTCGAAGATCAGCTTCAGCCCATCGGTGCGTACAATCTGCTTCACCTTCTGGCCGGCAAGCTCCGTCGGATCTTTCTTTACCTTCTCAGTGAACTTCTGCTTCACCTCCCCGGTCAAGCGGAAGTTCTCCCGCACGGGATAGAAGGAACCATATTTGCCAAACAGGTCTTTGAGCTGCTCGCCGATGCTGCGGCCGCGGCGCGCCACCATCTCCGCCATCAGCAGGCCGGCAATCACGCCATCCTTCTCCGGCACGTGGCCGCGGATGGTCAGCCCGGCGCTCTCCTCCCCGCCGATTGCGATCTCATCCTTGATGATCAGCTCGCCGATGTACTTGAAGCCCACCGGCGTCTCATAGAGCGGCACGCCTTGCTTGTCCGCGATCGCATTGATCAGATTGGTGGTCGCCACCGACTTCGCGACGCCGTTCTTCCAGCCGCGCGTCTCGATCAGATATTCGAAGAGCAGCGCGATCACGTAGTTCGGCTGGATGAACGTCCCATCGGCATCCACGATGCCGAAGCGGTCGGCATCGCCATCGGTGGCAATCCCGATGTGCGCGCCCGTCTCCTTCATCTTCTTCTTCGCGTCCCCCAGCAGATGATCGTCCGGTTCCGGCGCATGGCCGCCAAAGAGCACGTCGCGGTAGTCGTGCACGCAACTCACGTCGATGCCATGTTCGCGCAGGATCTCCGAGCTATAGCCCCGCGCCGCCCCCCAGAAGGGATCGAAGACAATCTTGATCTTTGCCGATTGGATGGTCTTGAAATCGACCAGCTCGCCCAGCCGCTTTAGATAATCCTGCTTCACGTGCAGCTTCTGCGGATTTTCGATGGCCTTGGCCTGCGCTATGGGAGCTTCGCCCAGCGCACGGATGGCCGCCTCGATCTGGCTGGTTGTCTCCGGAAGAGCAGGCGCGCCGTCGGGAGTGGAGAATTTGATGCCGTTGTACTCCGGCGGATTGTGCGACGCGGTAAAGTTGATGCCGCCGCTCGCCTTCTGCTCGCGAATGGCATAGGCGATCGCGGGTGTGGGTGCGGGCTCCGGAATGACCACCGGCGTCACACCGTGCTCGGCCAGCAGGCGCGCCGCCTCATCCACAAACATCTCGCCGAGAAAGCGTGGATCGCGCCCCACTAGCACCTTGTGTGTGCCCGGCTGGCCGGCGACATAGGTGGCGATGCCGGTCACGGCGCGACGAATGTTGGCAAGCGTAAACTCCTCCGCAACGATGGCTCGCCAGCCCGAGGTTCCGAACTTGATCTCTGTGGCCATATCTCTCCTGTCTATTTGCTCATCCCGCCAGCCGGCAATGTGCGCGCGCCGGTGCGTCGCTCTATCCCTGACAACACTCTCGCATGGGATGCAGCCCGCCGAGCATTGTATGGCAGGGCATGCGCCGCTCGCACGCACTTCTGCCATGGAGCGCACCGTATGACCGACACTCGCCTGATTCTCGTGACCACTTCCCCGCGCGCGGAGGCCAAGCGCATCGCGCATGCACTGGTAGAGGAGCGGCTGGCTGCCTGCGTCAACCTCATCGGCGGAGTCCATTCCGTCTATCGCTGGAAGGACACGGTAGAAACAGCCGACGAGGTGCTGCTATTGATCAAGACCCGGCAGGAACAGGTCGACGCGGTGCGTACCCGCGTTCATGAGCTGCACAGCTATGAGGTTCCGGAGTTTCTGGTGCTGGACGTTGCCGACGGCAGCAGCGCCTACCTGGCCTGGATCGCTTCCTGCATTCACTGACCGCTTCCTGCATTCACTGACCGCTTCCTGCATTCACTGACCGCGTCGTCCGTTCGCTGACCCGCCCGCCTCAGCTTGAACGGTTTGTTATTCTGAGCATGCCGGCCTAACAACGCGGGCAGGATCGGCTCCCTCAGGCATGCGCTGGTTATTTGCTGTCTTCATTGCGAGTCTATGCGCGCTGCTGTGGGCGGCGATCTCCGTGGCCCGGCACATCCGCCGCGATCGGAAGCAACTGCCTGCTGAGGCAGCCGCCATCGAGACGGAAGCGAAAGACCATCTCTGATCGCAGGTCAGCCGTCCCGAGGGACCGAAGAGGAATCAGGAGAAGAGAACGATGATGCGCCAGACAGTCGTAAGCCCCACAGCCGCAAGCCAGACAAACCGGGGCAGCAGCACCGCCACCGGCGCGCGGCATCTTGCCATGCAGTCCGGAATCGTGATCGCCTCCACGGCACTGGTCGCGCTGTGCGCGCACATCTCCATCCCGCTGGGGTTCACCCCGGTGCCCATCACCCTGCAGCCCTTTGCCGTGCTCCTCCTGGGACTGCTGCTGGCCCCCCAACTCAGCTTCGCCGCCTTGTCGCTCTATCTGCTGGAGGGCGCGGCTGGCCTGCCCGTCTTCAGTCCGCACGGCCTGGGTGGCATCGCGCAGCTCTTCGGGCCGACCGGTGGCTATCTGCTGGCCGCGCCCTTCGCCGCTGCAGTTGCAGGACTGATCTATCGCGACGGCAAACGGAAGTTTCTTCCTGCGCTGGCCGGCGCTGCTGCGGGTGATGTCATTCTGCTGGCCATTGGAACGCTCTGGCTGGGTGTACTGGCACACACCAGCTTCTCTGCTTTGTTGAGCGAGTCCGTTGTGCCCTTCCTGGCCAGCGACGCAGCCAAAGTCGTTGCCGCCGCAGCCTGCGCGCAGATCTTCGCATCCTTCTCCAGGACCTCGTTCGCAAAACGCTCCTCC
>DASXGY010000103.1:0-2894 GCA_036488835.1 Acidobacteriaceae bacterium | reverse complement strand
GCGGTGTAGCCCCACGGATTGGTGACGGTGTGCACGACCCAGCCCGGTGCGTTGTACATCTCTCGGGCTGTGGTGCGGCCCGCTACGCGCATTCCGTCGATGAGAGCGAAGAGCGGTGTCTGACACTCGGATAAGTTGCATACCTCGGCAGGCCAGTAGTTTTGCTGGGTGTTGATGTCGAGGTGGAAGTCATCGGTCCAGCCCATGCTGCTGGCCAGGCCGTCGTTCCAGATGCCCTGCAGCGCGAGCGGAAGGGGTGAGTCGACGCGGGACCCGGCGATGGTGAGATACCGGCCGTATTGGAAGAAGAGCGCGAGCAACTCGGGGTCGTCGGCGCCATTTTCAAGAGCCTTGCGGCGGGCATCGGTGGGGAGCTGACAGATGGCGGCGGGGCTTGGTCCGAGATCGAGCGAGACGCGGCGATAGAGAGACTGGTGGTCGGCGATGTGTGCCTGACGCAGCGTCGCGAACGGAATCGTCATTGCGTGCTGCAGGCGTTGGTGACAGATGGATTGCGGATCGCCACCGTGAAAGTTGGTGGCAATCGCAACCAATACGGTTACAGAGTTGGCGTTTCGCACATCGATGGCTTCTTCTGCGGGCGAGAGAGTGCCACCGTCCGGGATGAGACGTGCGTGGATCTGGAGCGCGACGCCATCGTGGCCGCTGCTGTGCATGTGCTCGTAGGCGTGTCCGCTGAAGACTAGCGTGTCTGTCAGAGCCGGGGGGGCGGTCGCGACGGAGCCGGGCAGGATGCTCTTGCCAAAGCTCATGCGGAAGTTGAGGCGACCGGGTTTGCTGCTGGTGAGACGGACGGCGAGGACATTATGCGGATGCGACGCGAGAACTTCGCGCGTGAAGACAGCGTCACCACTGCGAAAGCGGAGGCTGGCGATGGCAGTGTCCAGGTCGAGTGAGCGGCGATATTCGGATATCTCGCCGGCATCTTCGAATGCAAGCTGTAACTCCGGCAGCGGCAGATTGGTGCCGAAGTTTTTTGCATGGCCGGGCAGGTACCTGTTGCAGAGCTGCTGGAATTCCTCGTATTTGCCATCGAAGAAAAGCTTTCGCATCTCGTCGAGATGGGGCAGGGCACCGGGATTGACTTCGCCAGTCGCGGGGGCGCCCGACCATGCGGTGGCTTCGGAGAGCGCAATGCGCTCCGTCTGCGTTCCGCCATAGATCATGCCGCCAAGGAAGCCGTTGCCGACGGGCAAGGCTTGCAGCCATTGTTCTGCGGGCTGTTTGTACCAAAGCTCGTCGCGTGGGCCCGAAGTTTGCGCGAGCAGGGCGGAGGGAAGGTGGGGGATGGTGGCGAGGGCTACGCTGCCCTGGAGAAATGCGCGTCTGCTGGTTTTACCGGTCATTGTTGTCTCGATTCGCAGTTCTGCGCCGCGCTAACGGGCCTTCCGCGGAATAAAGCGGATAGCACAACCGCCGCCGGGCGCGAGGTGCAGGGTAAGCGACTGCGTTGACTTCACCTCCTGCCGGCGTATGGCTACGTGTTTCGGCTGGGTTGCGGCATCGCTGCCGTCGGCGTAGATCTCAGCGGTGTAGGTGCCGGGCCCGAGGAAGCTGAGCGGCACATCGAGGGTGCGCGGCGTCCAGTTGGTCATGCTGCCGAGGTACCATTCGTCACCATGACTGCGCGCTATGGTGACGAACTCGCCGGGCCGGCCGTTGAGTACGTGTGTTGCGTCCCAGGAGACGGGCACGTCCTTGATGAACTGGAACGCAGGCTCTCCAGCATAAGACTGCGGGCTGTCGGAGACCATTTGCAACGGTGTCTGAAAGATTACATAGAGCGCGAGCTGCTGCGCGCGTGTGCCCATCACCATGGGGCTGCTGTTCTGCGCGACGAAGCCATCTTCCGTGGCGTTGTTGAAGCCGCCAGGCGTGTAGTCCATCGGTCCCGCGAGCAGGCGGGTGAAGGGGAAGACGCTGCGATCGACAGGGCTGTCGCGACGGCCCACCTTGTTGTTCTCCATGCCCAACACGCCTTCGAAACTAAGGACGTTGGGATAGGTGCGCTCGAGTCCCCAGGGCGTGCGCGTCCCGTGGAAGTCGACCATGAGGTGATGTTCGGCAGCAAGCCTCGCAACATCGTAGTACCACTGGATGCCCTGCTGGTCGTCGCGATTGACGAAGTCGATTTTCACGCCGGCGACGCCCCACTTTTCGAAGAGCGGAAAGGCTTCCTGCATCTGCTGCGCAACCGATTCGGAGTAGCACCAGATCCACACCTTCACGTTCTTTGTGGCGGCGTAGCGAACCAGCTCGGGCACATCGATTTTGCCATTCATGTGCGTGATATCGCGGCCGGCGGACCAGCCCGCGTCGAGCATCATGTAAGGAAAGCCGGACTGCGCGGCGAAGTCGACATAGTACTTCATGTTGTCGGTAGTGAAAGACGGCTTGCCGTTTTTGTCGACGTCATTGACCCACCAGTTCCACGACGCCTTGCCGGGATGAATCCAGCTCGTATCGGAGACTCGGCTTGGCGGGCTCAGATCGTACTGCAGCGTCGATTCGACGAGACGGCCGGGATCGTCGGCAACCTCCAGCACGCGCCACGCAGAGTGCCAGGGCAGCGTACCTTCGACGGCGATCTCCGGATGGTCGTGATGCGGCGATAACAGTGCGGAGAACCAATGGCCAGCCCAGTTGCCGGAGGGATTGGTGACGTACATCGAAGTGCTGCCTTCGAGATCGGCTTCGACGATATCCATCCACGCTACGCCTGGCTCGTGAATGAGCAATGGCAGTCCGATAAGAAAGTGGCTGGAGACGCCACCCTGATTGCTGAGCGCGGAGGTGGGGAGCTCGACGTACTCGCTTTCGTAGCTGCTGCGATAGTTCGGCAGAGCGAGCAGCCAGTCGGTGGCATCGGTGGC
>DASXGY010000511.1:0-5224 GCA_036488835.1 Acidobacteriaceae bacterium | reverse complement strand
TCTTCGCCTTCCACGCACTCCATGATCATCACCATCTCCTCCTGGTGACGGAAGGCAGTGTGCAGCGTAGCGATGTTCGGGTGCTGCAGGGTGGCCAGCAGACGGATCTCGCGCACAAAGCGGTCTAGCATCTCTTGCGCCTGCGTGCCGGAGGCCGGCCCGGCGCGCAACAGCTTCATCGCCTCGATGCGATCCGAAATAGTGTGGCGGACACGGTACACCTCGCCCATGCCGCCATAGCCGAGCGTTCCGACGATCTCGTAATCGCCCACGCGCATTCCCGGTGTCCAGGCCATCGCAGCAGTTATATAGCGTCGCGGCCTTCACGCCCAGGAAATCTGCCGCGGGACGACGCGCCGTAACGAAGTGCGTTCCGACCGATCGCAGGAGGACCGATCCGCCGCGCCGGCGGAAATCCTGACCAATTGCCAGGTGAGCGCCTCGCCAGCAGCGGTCGAACGGCCTTAAACTAGGGAGTTATGGCTGCCACCGAGATCTCCACCGTCATCCTTCCGCTTGCCCCCAGCGGCGACTTCCGCAACGAGCCCTTTGTCGACTTCAAGTCGAGCGCCAATGAGCACGCCATGAAGGCGGCGCTTGAACGGGTAGGCGGCATGCTGGGCCACGAGTACGAGCTGGTGATTGGCGGCGAGCGCGTGCGCACTGCGAACAAGTTCCGCTCGCTCAATCCGGCGAAGCCCACGCAGGTGGTGGGCGTTCACCAGGAGGCCGGCGCCGAGCATGCCGAACAGGCGATCGCGGCTGCGCTTAAGGCATTCCAGACGTGGCAGTTCGTTTCACCGGAGCTGCGTGCTTCGCTGCTGTTACGCACTGCCGCGCTTATTCGCGATCGCAAGTTCGACTTCTGCGCGTGGCTTACCTACGAGGTCGGCAAGAACTGGGCGGAAGCCGATGCCGATGTGGCAGAGACCATCGACTTCCTTGAGTTCTACGCCCGCGAAGCCCTGCGCCTCGCGAACGCCGAACCACCCATCCAGTATCCCGGCGAGCGCAACCGCCTCCTC
The DNA here is from genome assembly GCA_036488835.1 of Acidobacteriaceae bacterium. Classification (GTDB taxonomy): domain Bacteria; phylum Acidobacteriota; class Terriglobia; order Terriglobales; family Acidobacteriaceae; genus KBS-83. The sequence continues at coordinate 4,199 of DASXGY010000511.1, read as the reverse complement.
TACGTTCCGCTGGGCGTCGGTGCCGTCATCCCGCCGTGGAATTTTCCCTTCGCCATCATGGCCGGCATGACTGCCGCGGCCATCGTCTGCGGCAACACCGTCGTCGTCAAGCCGTCTACCGACGCGCCTACTATCGCGGCGCGCTTCCTCGAGGTACTCGAAGAAGCAGGCATGCCGCCTGGCGTCGTGAACCTGTGCCAGGGTGGTCCCGTTGTCGGCCGCGCGCTCGTCGACAATCCGAAGACGCGCTTCATCGCATTCACCGGTTCCAAAGCCGTCGGCCTCGAAATCCACGAGCGCGCCGCTAAGACGCAGAAGGGTCAGCTCTGGATCAAGCGCACCGTCCTCGAGTTGGGCGGCAAGGATTCGATCATTGTCAGCGCCGATGCAGACATCGATGCTGCCGTCGAAGGCGTCGTGGCGTCGGCCTTCGGCTTCAACGGACAAAAATGCTCTGCCTGCTCGCGCGCCATCGTCGAAGAGCCCATCTATGACGCATTCCTCGAACAGATGGAGGCACGCGTCGCGCAGATCAAGGTCGGCGATCCCGTCCAGAATCTCTATATGGGACCCGTGGTGAACGAGAACGCGATGAAGAGGATCCTCAACTACATCGAGATCGGCAAGGGCGAAGGCCGCGTTGTCTCCGGTGGCAAGCCCGTCGAGAATGCCGCCGGCGGTTATTACATCCAGCCCACCGTCATCGCGGATGTGGCGCCGACCGCGCGTATCGCGCAGGAAGAGATTTTTGGTCCGGTACTCGCCGTGATTCGCGTGAAGAACTACGAAGAAGCACTCGACGTTGCGAACAACACCGAGTACGGCCTCACCGGCTCGGTCTACACCGCGGACCGCCGCAAACTCGATCACGCCAGCCGCACCTTCCAGGTCGGCAACCTCTACTTCAACCGCAAGAGCACCGGCGCCATGGTCGGCGCGCACCCCTTCGGCGGATTCAATATGTCCGGTACCGACTCAAAGGCCGGCGGCGCGGATTATCTATTGCTCTTCACCCAGGCCAAGTCGGTGGCTGAGAAGCTGCGCTAGATCGGCAGCGGTTCACCGTAAACGGCCGCATCTTTCACCCGCGGCAAAGAGCAGATATTTCACAATCGATTCTTCAAGCCCACGGCATCCGGAACCTGATGCCGCGCGTCGGTTTGTCGCCGGCGTCTCGTACCCAGTTAGCGAACATTTGCTCTGGGTTACTCACTAGAAACTGACTTATCAGGCCAGATCCCCAAACATGCCTTAGCCGGCACTTGTTGAGATGATCGATAGGATCGCGAAGGCCGGGAAGACGTGAAAAGATCAATTAGGAACGCAGATAAACTCCATGAACATGGATGGCTTACAGTGTTTTTCATCGGTGTTCATCCGCATTCATTGGGGGCACCCCTGGATTTGCGCTGGGAGGACTGCGAGATGCGGAAAGGGTTTACGAGAAAACCACAAGCGGACGAGCCCGCCACGCAAGTCAAAAACTACATAACGCCGAGCGGGCTGCAGCGCCTTAAAGATGAGCACCGGTTTCTACTCACCCGGGACCGCCCGGCTGTGGTGGAGGTGGTGGCATGGGCTGCCGGCAATGGCGATCGCAGCGAAAACGCCGACTATCAGTACGGCAAGCGGCGGCTGCGGCAGATTGATGGTCGGATTCGTTTTCTCGCGAAGCGAATCGAAGCCGCGGAAGTGGTGGACCCGGAAGCTCCGAGAGCCGGGCAGCGAGCAATGAGGGCATTCTTCGGGGCGACCGTGCGCTATGCCAATGCCGCGGGAGCGGAGCGAGTGGTGAGCATCGTAGGCACCGACGAGGTCGATCTCAACCGCAACCACATCAGTTGGGTGTCACCTCTGGGACGCGCGTTGATGAAGTCGGCAGCGGGTGACAGCGTAGTTCTAGAAGCGCCGGGCGGCGCAGAATACCTGACGGTGATGGAAGTGCGGTACGAGCGCATTTCTGTGGAACCATTCCGTGAACCACCTGGATCCGAGGCGTCGGCAAAGCTCTCTGGCCGACGCTCACCTGACGGAGAGGAGACCATACGGCACAAGTCGTGAAAGAGCGACGACCGTAGTCGAGCGCTACCGGCTTTTGGCAGACGCCAGCGACCTGCTCATACAAAACGCGCATATAGCCAGCTATTCCATAGCTGCGGCAAATTCCCAAATCGGCCCCAACTCGAAAAAGGCCCTCCTGGACCCTTTCATACCTAGCTGGCTGCCCGCTGAGCGAATACACCTTTGGGCACATTTCGCTCCTCTCGTACTAGCCGTTATCGTTATTTCAGCTCTGCCTGCCAAGCTAGTCGAAGATCGCAATGGACTGCAGTGGAATGCGGTCCTGGCAGAAGGGGGCAGAGCGAGGTGCGTAGGTAACCGTGCCCTATTTGCAGTCGCATACTTACCGGTTGTTTTTCCGAGATTCTTCGAAGAGGCGAGATCTCCATGACCTTTCCGACCGGGGCCACGGCAGCAGCTTTCTTGGTGTTCGGTCTAGCTATCACTGTCCGTGCTCAAGCGCCCGGACAGACCCCTGCACAGGCACCGGTACAAATGTCGACTCAGGCGACGGCGCTGCCGGCGGACGATGATTTCGACGCTCTTCGCGGGGCCGCCGCCGCGGGGGACGCGCAGGCGCAATTCGCACTGGGAAACGACTATATCGATGGCCGCGGCGTTGCCCAGGACTACGGCCAGGCTCTGACCTGGTATCGCAAGTCCGCCGACCAGGGTTATGCTCCCGCGCTGAACCAACTGGGCTACATGCATCAAAATAAGTTCGGCTTGCCGCGGGATTACAAGCGCGCCGTATATTACTACCGTTTGGCCGCAAACAAGGGCTATGCGCGGGCCGAGTACAACCTGGGGGCCATGTACCAGAGTGGCTTGGGGACCAAACTTGATTTGAAGCAAGCCTTCGCATGGTTCCGTAAGGCGGCGGACCAAAATCTCGCGGATGCCGAAAATGAAGTTGGCTACGCATACCGGTGCGGGTGCGGGGTCAAGCTTGACTACGCCCAGGCTTTGTACTGGTATCGCCGCGCAGCCAGCCACGGCAACTCCAACGCCGAAACCAATCTCGGCTTCATGGCGGAGAAAGGATGGGGCGAACCTCAAAGTTACGAGGAAGCTTTCTCCTGGTATTACAAAGCCGCAGAAGATGGCAACGCTGAGGCCATGGAAGACCTCGGCTACAACTACCTGAATGGTGTCGGTGTGGAGGTCGACGTTGCGAAGGCCTGGTCCTGGATCTATCAAGCCGCCTTGCTGGGGAGCTCCAACGCTGAGAATGAGCTCGGTTGGATGTATCAGAACGGGCAAGGTGTAGAGGAGAACAATGCCTTAGCCATCGCCTGGTACCGGCTCTCACGTGACCAGGGCAACACGGTGGGCCAGAACAATCTCGTGAACTTCTGCTTCGACCTGGAGCAAAGCGGCAACATGCAGTGCAAATCGGACGCCCCGGTGAACGACCCTGCGATCGAGATGGTCCAGCGCCGCACGCGCATTCGGGATCTCCGCGCTCAAATTAGCGGACTGGAGACCGACGCCCTGCAAGACGACCTTAACGCCAACGGCCTCGCCAATATGGGTAAGAACGGCAAACCCATGAAGAAGAATAATGTCATCACTAGAGGCATCACCAAAACCATGGATGCGGTTGGAACAGCCGCTGGCGCCCCAGCCCGTCTCCAGGCTCCGATATTGCGCGCAGACGCCGCGCGCCTGCGTGAAGAACTGGCTCAACTCGAGAGTCTAGACCAATCCTCCACTAACGCCGCCGCACCTTAGCGTTCCTCCACTCTCCGACCGCGTAAGGTGCAGTCTAACCTGCCCACCCGGCACTTCTAGTCAGTACTCGTCGAAGTGATGCAGCCAAAGCCGGTTTACAGGAGCCCCATGGAATTGCGCCCGAGTGACCGCCAAAGCGGAAGTGACGCGCTCGACCGGTGCAGGTGGTAATTGCAAACGCGCATATAGTCAGCGGTCTGTTTCAACCCTCGCCCGGCAGCGCAGAAACTATCTCCATTCCATGTATCCGAATCCGTGACAAATTCCCAAATCGGCTCGCCTCCGAAAAAGAAACAGAAACCCGCACGAATCCTGGCAGGTTAACTCGCGCAATTCGCTATCCTTGAAATAGGTGGTCAAACGCCAGACGGCCACCGCATGCAAGGACTGCAATTAAGTCCAGC
>DASXGY010000508.1:0-4246 GCA_036488835.1 Acidobacteriaceae bacterium | reverse complement strand
AGCGGCAGCAGCTCCTCTACTTCGAGGGCAGTTCCAGGGATTCGCGCCTTTGCGACCAGCGTAGCTGGATCGAACAGCGCGGCCACTGCAGGCCGCAAGCCGGCGGCGAGACAGACGCGCATCTCCGCGATCGAGGCGTGCTGCCCGCTGGCCCAAACGACCGATGTGGAGGGTGCAAGCGCGCTTAGCCACTCTCGCGTAACCGCAGCAGTGGCATATTGCGCCAGCAGGGCGAGCAGTCCTTCCCACTCCAGCGCGGCAGGACTGAAGTCGGCGACAGGCTCCGGAATGGATGGCAACAGGCCCACATCCTCACTCTACCTTGGCCGGAGTGGATAGAATCGAGCCATGGAGTTCCCGCAGACCCGCCTTCGCCGCCTGCGCACCACCGCGCCCATGCGCTCCCTCATTCGCGAGACGCATCTTCATCCCGGCGCGCTGGTTTACCCGCTCTTCCTGTGCCCCGGCGAGGGCGTGCGCCGCGAAGTGAAGTCCATGCCCGGCGTCTACAACGTCTCGGCGGATGAAGCAGTGAAAGAGGCAGAGCAGGCCGTCGCGCTGGGGCTGGGTGGACTCCTGCTCTTCGGGCTGCCGGAGAGCAAGGACGATCAAGGGAGCGGTGCATATGACAGCAACGGCATCACCCAGCTGGGCTTGCGCGCTCTAAAGCAGACGGCAGCCGGGAAGAACCTGGTCCTGATCGCGGACGTCTGCCTGTGCGAGTACACCTCGCACGGCCACTGCGGCGTGGTGCGTCGCGATGGTGACGAGTTCCACGTCGACAACGACGCTACGCTTGACCTGCTGGCCAAGACGGCCGCTTCGCTTGCTGAGGCCGGCGCCGATATCGTCGCGCCATCCGACATGATGGACGGGCGTGTCGCTGCCATTCGCGATGAGCTGGACGAGGATGGCTTCGAGCAGGTGCCGATTCTTTCCTACGCCTCCAAGTTCGCATCGGCGTTCTACGGGCCATTCCGCGAGGCGGCCGATTCCGCGCCGCAATTCGGCGACCGGCGCACCTACCAGATGGACGGCGCAAACCTGCGCGAGGCGATGCGCGAGATCGAGCAGGACCTGGGCGAAGGCGCGGACATGATCCTGATGAAGCCGGCGATGCCCTATCTCGACGTGATCCACGCCGCGCGGGGCCGCTTCGATGTACCGATGGGCGCGTACCAGGTTTCGGGTGAGTATGCGATGATGCAGGCCGCGTTCGAGCGTGGCTGGCTGGAACGCGAGCGCGCGATGCTGGAGTCATTGATCTCAATTCGCCGCGCTGGCGCAGACTTCATCGTGACCTACTTCGCCAAAGAAGCAGCAAAGCTGGTGTAGTCGCACTTATCGCTGTGCGAGCAAATCCCGCATCCGGCCTTCGAGTCGCGCCGTGAAATCCTGCGGCGTCTCGCCGGCTTGCATCGTCATCGCATCGGCGACACGAATCGTCACCGTGCCCGGCCGGAACCAGCGAGCCTTGCGTTGCTTGATTTGACCGACGCCAACCAAAGCAACTGGCAGCACTGGTGCGGCAGATTCGCGCGCCAGCAGCCCGATGCCGGACTGGAACGCGCCCAGCATGTCACCTTCAGACCGGCGGCCCTCGGGAAAGAGAATGACGTGCATGCCGTGGTCCATCGCCGCTCCCGCATGTGCGAAGCTGCGGCGGAATCCGGCGCCTTGCGGCAATGGGAAGACATTGAACAATGCGGTGACCAGCCAGTACGCGAGCGGCGTGAGCGGCCGCAGCCATGCGTGCCGCTCTGTCCGAGCGTGACGCCAGCCCATGAGCAGACCGCCGACCATCGCGACCGCAGTGGCGCGCCGAATCCGCGCGGGCAGCGCGGCAAGCACCAGTGGGACATCGAAGGCGGTGACGTGATTCGCGATGATGAGCATTGGTTTGCCGCTCCCGATTGTTCGCGGACGCACGATGCGGGGACCGAGCAGCAGGCGTGTAAGCGGAATCGAGACGCATTCCAAGAAGGCGACCCTCAGCCATCGGACCGGTGCGCTCCACGGCCACCGGGGATAGACCGTGTCGTCAGCCGCAGGCTGCCAACTGACAGCAGCCTGGGCAGGCGGCGGGCTTATGACATCGCGTGCCGCGGCTTCGGCAGATTTCCGTTGAGGTGCGATGAGACTGCGTAGATCGCCGACAGAGCGCGCCTGCTGCCATGCGTCGTCGGGAATCTCTGCAGCGAACCGTTGCTGAAGCGCGCTCTGTAGCTCGACCAGTCCCAGGCTGTCGAGACCGATGTCTTCGCTGAGCCGGCTCGCATCGGAGACGCTGTCCAAGCGCGCGCCCGGCATCGCCCGGAGAGCCTGCAGTATTGGATCGTCGCCGGCGCTGACCCCACCCGAAGAGCGGAATGCGAGCGCCGCGCGGGCCGCGACCTCGCGCCGCTTCACCTTGCCGGTGGAAGTGCGTGGGAGATCGGGGTCCGGCCAGAGCAGCCACCGACGTATCTGCTGGTAGTCGGCAAGAGTAGCGTTGGCCGATGCCACCGCGGCATCTGCCTTGCTCTCGTCGCTCATCAGCAGCGCGGACACGGGCTGCGGACCGGCTCCGCTATCGAAGGAGAAGACACACGCATCGCGCACGCCCGGCTGGTGTGCCAACGCGGCTTCCAGGTCTTGCGGATGCACGTTGAGGCCGGCGGCAGTCACGATGATGTCGCTCTTGCGGCCGGCGAAGATCAGTTCGCCTTTGTCGTTGCGCGCGGCCAGGTCGCCGGTACGCAGCCAACCGTCGTCGGCAGTGCGTGCCTGCGCGTGGCCGGCCCGCCATTCTGTCTCGGCAATGGAGTCGCCGCGGACGAGGATTTCGCCATCCTCTGTCACCTTCACCTCGCGGCCGGCGAGCGGCTGGCCGATGCTGCCGCGCGCGGTGTGGAACGGGTGATTCAACGTGACGAGGGCGGTGGTCTCGGTCATTCCGTAGCCCTGGATGAGCGCGAAGCCGAGCCGCGTCCAGAACTGCTCAAGGTCTTCGGGTAGCGTGGCGCCTCCGCAGACGAAGGCCCAGAACTTCCAGCCGAAGAGGCGATGCTGGGTCCGGAATCGCCACCAGCGGTGGAATGCCGAAACCCGATCCGCCGCATCGAGCCGGCCTGCGAGTGCCGGGTCCAGCCGAACGAGGTGGCTGCGCAGCAACTCCAGCACACGCGGCACTGCGGCCAGCACGGAGATGCGCTGGTTATGGATGAGCTGGATCAGCCGCGGGGCATCCAGGCGGGTCTCGAAGTGGACTTCGGCCGCGAGCAGCGGTGGCACCCAGAGGCCCATGAACTGGCCGAAGACATGGGAGAGCGGCAGGGTGTGGAGGAAGCGGAGCGGATGGAAGGGGCGCTCATAGCGGCGATATCTGGCGATCTCGCGTTCGATGGGGTCGAGGGAGGCCAGGACGTTGCCGTGGGTGTGGACGATGCCTTTGGGCTCGGACGTGGTACCGGAGGTGAAGATGATCTGGAGCGGTGTGTTGCGGCTCAGACCTTCGACAGGCGTGTAGTCGGGTGCGGGCAGGCCGGTTGCATCCAGCGCCAGGGCTGGGACATCAGATGGCTGCAGCTTGCGGAACAGCATGGAGTCGCCGACGAGTAGCCGGGGCTTGGTTTCGGCGATGACACGCTCGGCGAAACGCGGATCGCCTGCGGCGTCGAGGGGGACAACGAGAATGCCGCGCAGGACGCAGCCATAGAAGGCGGCGATCCACGGTGCGGAATTCTGACCCCAGAGCAGGATGCGATCGCCGTAGGCAACGCCGCGGCGCGCAAACTCGGCGGCAAAGCGCGCGCTGAGCTCGGCTATTTCGGCGTAAGTCGAGGGCACGCTGCGATTGCCGGTGTGGCTGACAACCCCGCGTTCCCGGCTGTAGCGGCGGAAGTCATCAATGAGCGTGGCCAGATGCGGACGGGCCAGATGCGGACGCACCTGGTTAGTGTGTCATATGCGCGTAGAATGATGTGTTTGGCTCGGCGCGATGGCGTTGATCGGGCGGAAGGGGAGCGAAATTTTGGCAGAGACTACTTACGATGTGGCGGTGATTGGCGGGGGGCCGGCGGGGTATACGGCGGCCATCCGCGGAGGGCAGTTGGGACTGAAGGTGGCGCTGATCGAGCGCGAGCCGAAGCTGGGCGGCACCTGCCTGCACGTGGGCTGCATCCCGACCAAGTCCATCCTGTTCAACGCCGAGGTGTACGACCACCTGAAGCACGCCAAGGAGTACGGCATCGAGGGCGTGGGCGAG
>DASXGY010000501.1:0-8241 GCA_036488835.1 Acidobacteriaceae bacterium | reverse complement strand
GGCAAGAATGTATGCGCCATGGCGATGATGTTTCTGCTGATGCCGGCGCTGTATCGCAAACCGGCGACGCTGCAAGGACGCGTGCTGCGCAACGTGTACATTGTTGCTGCGCTGGGTGTGATCGGGATGACGCGTTCCCGCACTGGATGGGGAATCGCGGTGCTGCTGGTTCTCTTCTCCATCGGGCTCAAGCTGCTGGCGCGGTTCAAGTCCTTCGATCGCTCCGTTCTCTTCATCTTGTTTTGCGCGGCCACACTTGTGTTCGGCGCGGTGGTTCTTCTGAACCTCTCCACCTTGTTCCATTTCGTCGGAAGAGATACATCCTTCAGCGGCCGTACTTCGATCTGGTCTGCCATTCTCACCTCTATCCACAAGCAGCCGTGGACAGGTTATGGGTACCGCACCTTCTGGCGGGGCATGAGCGGCGAATCGGCGAACGTGATGGTCTCTCTTGGCTGGATGATGGGATATGCGCACGACGGTTTTCTGAGCGTGTGGGTGGAGGTCGGAGGCGTCGCGCTCGCGCTGCTGGTTATGTGCCTGCTGAAAGGTTTGAAGGATTCGTGGCACTGCTTCATGCGGGATCCGAGTCCGCAGGTGCTGTGGTACATCACGACCATTGTGTTCGGCATTCTGTACAACATCGACGAGGCCTCGTTTCTCTTCCGCTTTAATCTTTCCTGGGTGTTGATCATCGCAGCTATCGTCGGTCTGGATCGCAGGCGGCGGCAGCTTCGCCGCAATGCGGCTGCGCTGGTGGTCCGGGGATGACGACGTATCATCTGCTGACGGAGACCGAGCCGTTTTCCGAGCCGAACGGCGGTGCGATTTCACGGTGGGCGGCCAACGTCCTGCGCGACGACGATAGCTCGGTCATCCTCGCTCCTAGCGCGGACGATAGCTGGCGCTTTCCCGCACACCGCGTCCGGTGCAACGAACGGCTTTCAAACTACGCGCGCTATCCGGGGCGAATCAAACGCAACCTCCCCTGGCCGCTGCGACGACGTTTTCTTCGCTGGATTTTCAGCACGGTCCGGCCTCTACTGAAGCAAGGGGACGTGGTGTGGGTGCACAACCGGCCAGAGTTCGCGGCCACGCTGCAACCGAGCGTTCGCCGTGCGGGTGCGCGGCTCATTCTGCACATGCACAATTCCCACCTGAGCGATTGTGCAGCGCCGATTGCGTCGGCTATTGATGCGGACCGCTGTGTGTTCGTCAGCAAATTTCTCGAAGCAGAGGCGCGACATGCTCTCCCCTCTCTGCGGCGAAGCGCTGTGTTGTATAACGGGGCCGATGGATCTCTCTTTCACCCTGCGCACCCTGTGCGAGATCGAAGGAGCGGGCCGATGCGCATTCTCTGTGTGGGGCGGCTGGTGCCGGACAAGGGCATGCACATCTTTGTAGACGCCATGCGGCTGCTTGCTGAGCGGGGCGTGGATACGCAGGGAGTAATTCTGGGCACTGCCAACTTCGGCTCCGACACCGCTGCGGAGACCGATTATGTCCGTAAGTTGAAGAACGAGGCGCCGGCAAATGTACAGTTTCTCCCCTTCACCTTTGGCAACGCGCTTGCAGAGGAGTTTCGCGCTGCGGATATTTTCTGCTGCCCCTCCATCTGGCAAGAGCCCTTCGGCATGGTGAATGTGGAGGCGATGGCGACAGGCCTGCCCGTGGTTGCGACACGGATGGGCGGCATTCCCGAGATATTCGAAAACGGGGGTGCCCTGCTGGTGCCGCCGAACAATGCGGCGGCGATTGCGGACGCCATCGAGGGGCTGATTGCGAATCCCGAGGAACGCCGCAAGATCGGCGAAGCCGGCCTGCGCTCGTTTGGGCAGCATTTCTCATGGGAAGCGATCCATAGTGCTTACGACAGGCTGCTGGCGGAGGCGGTTTGATACCTTTGCGGGAGCACGTCCAGAGGCTCCGGGGCAACACGCTGGTGAGGAATTCAGTGTGGATGTTCATGGGCCAGGGACTCTCTGTCGTGGTGCAGGGAGGATACTTCTTCGTCCTGGCGCGGCTGCTGGGAAGTATGGAGTATGGCGTGCTGGTCGGCTCCATCGCGTTGGTGATGATGTTCTCCCAATACAGCAATTTTGGATCCGGCCTGATCTTCATGCGGTATGTCTCGTTGGATCGCAAGACGTTCCCGCTGTATTGGGGCAATATCCTGCTGACGACACTCACCTTCGGCGGCATTCTTGTTGCGGGTGTTCATCTAGGCGCTCCCTGGTTGATGGGAGCGGGGAATCGCGGCATTCTCACCACGCTGGCTATTGGTGAGTTTCTGGGCGCGCAGCTGGTGGTGGCGATCAGCCAGATCTTCCAGGCGTTCGAGCAGATGCGGATCACTGCGACTTTGAGTTTGCTGACGAATCTGCTGCGGCTGATGGTGGCGGTGATTCTTTTTCTGAAGTTTCACCGGATTTCTGCGTGGCAGTGGGCGTACGCGTCGATGGGCGTGGCGGTGTGCGCGGCGATCGTGAGTGTGATCACGGTATTGAAGAAGTTCGGCAAGCCGGTCTTCGATCTGCGATTGGCGATGCGGCGTGCGGGAGAGGGCTTCATCTTCGCCATCTCCGGCACCACGACCTCGGCTTACAACGACCTGGACAAAGCGATGCTGGGCCACTACGGGATGAATGCCGCTAACGGCATTTACACCATGGCCTATCGGGTGGTGGACATCAGCTTTATGCCGATGCGATCCATCTACAACGCTGCGTTTCCGCGCTTCTTCCAGCTCGGCGCGGAAGGGTTGGCAGCGACCTCGAAGCTTGCGCTGCGATTGATCCGGAAGACGGCCCTGCTCGGCATTCTGGCGGCGGTGGGCATGTTTGTGTGCGCGCCGCTGATACCTTTTCTGGCCGGCCACGGTTTTGACAAGAGCGTGCTTGCATTGCGCTGGCTTTGCCTGATTCCGCTCTTCCGCTCCTTTCATATGTGCGCGGGCGACGCACTTGCCGGTGTGGGGCTGCAGCCGTATCGATTGGGGGCGCAGACCGTGGCAGCGCTGGGGAACTTTGGCCTGAACCTCTACCTGATTCCGCACTACTCCTGGCGAGGTGCCGCCGCGGCTAGCCTGATGACCGATGGAGGACTTGCAGTGCTGTGCTGGCTGCTGCTATTTGGCCTGCGGGCTCGCGAGCAACGCCGAGGTGTGCCATCGCCAGGGCCTTCCGCTGAGGCCAATCTCGGTTCAAGCTAGACAACAATATGCGTAATGTCCTGATCTTCCGGGGGATGCTTCTGCCTCCCAGCGAAACCTTCGTGCTGGCCCAGGCAGCGGCGCTGGAGCGCTATCGGCCGGTCTTCTGCGGCCTCACGGATGTACCGCATTCGCTCCCGGTTCTTAGGCCGATCCGGCTCACTCGACACGATGCGCTATTCGCGCGCTACCGGATTGAAACGTATCGGCGGCTATGCTGGGCGCCGGGATTTCATCGGAGCGTACGCCATGCGCATCCTGCGCTGATCCACAGCCACTTTGCGGTCGATGGCACCGATGCTCTAGGTATGCAGAAGGAACTCCATCTGCCCATGGTAGTAACGCTGCATGGCTTCGATGTATCCACATCGGATGAGGACTTCGCGCGGAGTCGGAGCGGTCGGCTGTTTCTGAGCCGGCGGCAGCAGTTGTGGCAAACGGCCTCGCACTTTGTATGCGTGTCGAAGGCAATCCGCGAGATCGCGGTGCACGCCGGATATCCCGAACAGAAGCTGATCGTGCGCTACATCGGCATAGATTGCGACAAGTTTGCGGCAGTGCCGGCAGCGGATCGCGAGGAAAACCTGATTCTGTTTGTTGCGCGGCTGGTGGAGAAAAAGGGTTGTGAGTATCTGATCCGTGCGGCTGCGGAATTGGGGGCTCGTCACCGCGAGGTGCGGCTCGTGATCATTGGGGATGGACCGCTGCGCAGCGAACTGGAGCAGCTTGCGTTGAATCTGCGGGTCCCGGCTGAGTTCCTAGGCGTGCAGGGACCGGATGCGGTGCGTGGATGGATGCAGCGCGCGCGAGTGCTGTGTAATCCCAGCGTGAAGGCGGGAAACGGCGATACGGAAGGGTTGGGAATGGTGTTTGCCGAAGCGCAGGCGACCGGATTGCCGGTGGTGAGCACGCATCACGGCGGTATTCCCGAGGTGATACGCAATGGCGAGACGGGATTGCTGGCGCGCGAACGATCGGTGGAGGAACTGGCGAGCCATCTGGAGCGAATGCTCGCCGATCGAGCCTTCTGGGATGCGTGCAGCGAGCGCGCAAAGCGATGGATACGCGAGCAGTTCGATATACGCAGATGTACGGCGGGACTCGAGGAGGTATACGACGAGGCTGTAGCGCGGGATCAGAGATGATCTTCGATCTTCATGGGGCGAGTTGCCATGTGTGCCTCGAATCGTGTGTATTCATTTGCGCCCCCAATCGGGCAATTCTTGTACGAACGGAAGGGAAGAACAATGCGTGGACTCTCTCTGGTATTAGTAGCGGCAATGGTGGGCGGTATGGCGTCTGGCGTGATGCTTGGCCAAGCGGCAGCGACCGCTCCGGCGACCAAGCCTGCCAAGGCTGCGAAGGCACCTGTGGTGATGCCGACGGATGCAGAGATCGCCGATGCCAAGGCGAAGGGCATGGTGTGGGCGAACGAAAACACGAAGGTTTATCACAAGGACGACGCACAGTATGGCAAGACCAAGCACGGAAAGTTCATGACCGAGGCGGACGCCCAGGCGGCCGGCTATCGGCTGGCGAAGGCATCGCCGATCAGCAAGAAGAAGGCTGGGCCGGCGGCTACTTCACCGCAGTAATTGCGCTGGTTGGACGGGGCGGGGCCGGCCGGGAGATCCGCTGCCGGCCCTTGCTTTTCTACCGTTATTTTCCGACAAGACCCGTCAGTTTCCGGCAAGACCCGTCAGGGGGAAAGGTAACTGACGCTTCTGTGCGATGGGCCGCGATGCCTCTTCTGCCTACACTTCGTGTATGGCTAACTATCGCTTAAAAGTTCTTGGCGTTCCTACCGCGATCATCCTGGTATGCGCGTTATTTGTGGAGGCCGCGTTTCATCTGGACCAGTCTGTGCTGCTTGAGATCACGGGACTGCTGGCGCGGCTGACGATTGTGCTTTCTTTTTTGTACTTCCTGCGGGCGTGGAAGAAGACGGTGCTGCCCTACTGGTAAAAGGCACCATCAGTCAGTATGAGCAGTTATAAATATGGAAGTCATTAAGTTTCTTATTGTTGCACCGATTTATGAATGTTGTGCTTGCCGTCTGGACGATCCCGTGATCGAACAGGCCGGCGCGGTGCCGTCCAACCCAAACTTTTAGAAAATCCAAAGATCCCGGGCGCGCTTCTGCAGCTGATCGCAGCTTAGTGGCGCGCTCTGGGGCGTTCTGCCGCTTTGTAGAAGGTGTAGACGGCGGCATAGGGGACGCGCGCGACGGCTCCCAGGTGCCGTGCGTCGCAGGCGGCGGGGGGCGTGCCGCCATGGGTGTCGGAGCGGCGGACGTAGGTGACATGGGCGAGCATGCCATTCGGAGCGCTGTCGAGCGCGGGCGATGCCGCGAGGAGCAGCCACGGAATCGATGCGTGGTCGGGCGCGGGCTGGCTGATGAGCAGCTTGCCGGTGATCGCACTGCCATCTTTCCATCGCCAGGTTGGTCCGGCGCTGTGGCTGCCGACGGCATCAGCACCGGCGTAGAGGGTAGCCTCCGGCGCGACGAAGACCCATGCAGGCGCACCCTGCTGCTGCTGGCAGTGGTATATCTGCACGCCTTTGCCGGTGACGGGGGGCAGCGGCGTGACGGACGGGTCCGGCGGCAGTGTGCGGTCCTGCGCGCGCATGCTGGGCGAGAGCAGAAGGAATACGGCGGCGGCAACGGGGAAGCGCATAGATGTCAAAACCTGGCAGGGTTAAGGCTAGCAGAACGACGTTGACGCCAGGGGAGGTTCTTTGCAATGGGCCACTTTTGCGGGTCGCGGCAAGATCTGGAGCGGTGAGCGAGCAATTTCCGGCGTTTGCATGCAATCTAGATCAGCCAAAAAGAAACTATCCATACCTATGCAAGCCTGTTGTTAAAGTTGGAAAGTTCATGTCCGATACATGCCGAAGTATGGCGAATTTTTTGCGGCTATTTCGCGAAAGATGACTTATACTCCATGCGCATTGGAAGTGCCATTTTCCGGCACGACTTATTGCACCGTTCACAATTCTCTCCATTGGTTGTCGTTCTCTCCATGTGGTCCGGGTTCGCATAACAGCGAGACACAGTCTCGCTGGCTGCGCGGGTCAGGTTGCAGCGGCTTCCATACATAGCCGACTATCCAGGGTCTTCTCGTCATAACTATCTACTTGGCACTTCGGGCCATCGTGTGCCGGAGGAGGATGCTGTCATGCGCAAGATTGTCCAGCTATCGGCCGTAACAGTTTTTGGTGCATTGTGCTTTGCGGTCTGCGCCGCAGGCTCGACGTCATCCGGCGGCGGCGTTGTGGGGGTGCTGCAGAAGAAGTATCTGGTGACACAGATGACGCCGGACCATGAGCAGATCACAAAAGACGGCACCACGATGCTAATGAAGGCAGCAGGCGTCTACAGCGTTCCCACCACGACGATGATGATAGTGCCGGACAACAAGGTGGTGGATGGCAAGGTTCAGGCGCCAAACATGTTTCTGCGTGTGACGCTGACCAAGGCCGGCGCGCACGTACTGCAGACCGGAGACAAGGTGTACATCACCAAGATGGACAGCAAGAGCGCGGACGTGCTGCAGTTCACGATCGTGACGGTGGATCAGTTGGACGTTCCTGGAAAGGACGAGAAGAAGAAATTCGATGCAAACGTGACCTTCCACTTCAAAAAAGGCTATCTGGATGAGGCGCCTCCGGAAGAGGTGGAACAGGCGATCGAGTCGGTGATGGCGCCGGATGAAGGCGGCGATCAGGCTGGTGGCAACGGGGGGGATGCGCAGCAGGCAGCGCAACAGCAGGGACCGCCACAGCGGCCAGCGCCGGTACGCGCGGCAGCGCCACCACCACCGCCACCGGCTGCATCCGCAGCACCACCGCCGACGATCACGATCGGCGAGTCTTCGTCCGAGGTGCTGCAGGCGATGGGTATGCCGTTGCAGATGATCGACCTAGGAAAAAAGAAAACCTACGTCTACAAGAACATGAAGGTTGTTTTCCTCAACGACAAGGTAAGCGACGTGCAGTAGGGACGCTAAGGATTCCTGCTCAGGCAATGACGCAAAGGAGAGCAAGATGCGGTGTGATAAGAGGGGTACGATTCTTCCATTCCTGATGCGAGCTGCTGCCACGTTGATGGCGGGCGCGGTATTTCTTCTGCCGGCCAGCGGACAGGCAAAGCATTCCGCGCCAGCAAAACCGGCGACGAGCGCCTCGCATAGCGCGACACCATCTCACACCGCGACTACATCCCACACCACAGCAGGCGCGTCGCATAGCACCACAGCAGGCCGGCCCGGAGCGGCCGCCGGCGGGAGCCGAAACGTCGATGCGGTTCGTCATCCTAATGGATCGACAACGACACGGACTGCATCCGGCAGGGAGGTCACCAGAGCTCCCAACGGCCGCGTGACCAGTGTGAGGACGGCGAGCGGCCATGAGGTGCGCTACGGCGCAAATGGCCATGTCAGAGAGATCCACAGCAACGGCATGACCATCCGCCGCGGTCCGGGAGGCATGCGGCACACGATCGTGGATCGTCCGGACCACTCCCGCGTGGTGGCTTATGGTCACGGCCGTGGTTACATTCAGCGTCCCTATGCGTACCGCGGACACACGTATTACAGTCGCGCCTATTACTACCATGGCGGCTACTATCGGGCGTACTACCATCCGTACTACTACCACGGAGTGTATCTGCACGGATATATGCCGGCGTACTACTATCCGCCGGCGTATTACGGCTGGGCCTATAACCCTTGGCCGGCACCGGCACCGTATGCGTGGGGATGGGGCGGGGCTCCCTGGTATGGATACTACGGAGCGTACTTCCGGCCATACCCTGTGTATCCGAGCGCGGCTTACTGGCTGACCGATTACATGGTGTCGGCGAGTCTGCAGGAGGCGTATGCAGCAGGTGTTGCCGCCGGGCAGAACTCAGCGGAGCTACGCGACATGAAGCCACGGCTGATCTTTGCATCGTATGACCCGGACACCAACACGACATCTCCGGTGATGACGAAGGAGGTGAAGGACGCGGTTTCCGAAGAGATCAAGCG